>CAITYM010000078.1 GCA_903896615.1 uncultured Burkholderiales bacterium | reverse complement strand
GGCATCTCTGCCCCCCAACAGCTAAGAGATCTATGCACACTACTTGATGAGATGCGCCTATTTAAAGATGCGCACGAAGTTGAACTGATGAGGATTGCAGGAAATATCAGCGCGCAGGGGCATATTCGCGCGATGCAATTTTGCGCCCAGCATATTCAACAAAATATTCCCATATGCGAATACCACCTGGACGCAGAACTGCTTTATGAATTTAGGCGCCAAGGATCTGAATACCCAGCCTACGCATCCATAGTGGCCGCAGGAGCAAACGCTTGCGTACTTCATTACAGGGCCGATAAAGCCCCTATAAATAATGGCGATTTGGTATTAATCGATGCCGGATGTGAGTTTTCTAGTTATGCTGGAGATATCACCCGTACCTTCCCCGCTAATGGCCGCTTTTCAAAACACCAGCGCGCGCTTTACGATGTTGTTTTAGAGAGCCAGTATGCGGCAATAGCAGCCACTCGGGACGGAGCCTTGTTCACCGACCCCCACCAAGCAGCGCTGAGGGTGCTTGCAAAAGGTCTTCTAGATCTTGGCATCTTAAATTCAAATCAACACGGTAGCGTTGATGACGTTATTGAACACAAACATTATTTTCCTTACTATATGCACCGTACGAGTCATTGGCTTGGTATGGACGTCCATGATTGCGGCTCATACTCCGAGCCCACAATAGGCACAGCGCCGGCGCCCCCTTCACCTCGTGTTTTACGAGCTGGCATGGTTTTAACCATTGAACCGGGTTTGTATATTCGTCCCGGTCCCAATGTTCCTGAGGAATTTCACAATATGGGTATTCGTATCGAAGATGATGCCATGGTCACACCCAAAGAATGTGAGCTATTTTCTAGAGCCGTCCCGGTTGACCCCTTAGAAATTGAACGCATCATGTCGTAAGTAGCCAGGGAGAATCATTAATTGTTAAACTGCGATTAATCGATATATGCCTGGATTAAGTAGCAACATAGAGCCCGTCAATAACCTAACTTTTCTATGTATTGATCCTTTTCGGTCTATTTTTATGCCTCTTGGCCATCCATAAACTAATTGTTCTATTTTTAGACTTTAGGTTTTTGTAAGCCTACAATCTACGCCTTAGTTTGATATTTATACTTTTAGGCGCCTAAACAGGCTTTCGGAGTGATTATGGCCAACGATACTAAACCCCAGTCCCCCCAGTCAGATTCGGCTGCAGCTGACGCGCACCTTGCTGCGAGACTTGAATTGCGCCGTGCCGCACTCGAATACCACGAATTTCCTACTCCTGGAAAAATCTCTATTCAAGCCACCAAGCAACTGATAAACCAACACGACCTTGCACTTGCTTATACACCGGGCGTTGCTGCGCCTTGTGAAGAGATTGTTAAAGATCCGAACGCGGCTTATCGCTATACAAGTCGTGGCAACTTGGTTGCAGTCATCACCAACGGAACGGCCGTTCTGGGTCTTGGAGACATCGGTCCGCTAGCCTCAAAACCAGTGATGGAGGGGAAAGGTGTTTTATTCAAAAAGTTTGCTGGTATTGATGTTTTTGATATTGAAATTAATGAAAAAAATCTAGACAAACTTGTAGACACGATCGCTTCACTGGAGCCTACATTTGGTGGTATCAATTTAGAAGATATCAAAGCCCCAGATTGTTTTTATGTCGAAAGAAAATTACGCGAACGCATGAAAATACCGGTCTTCCATGATGACCAGCACGGTACTGCTATTGTTGTCGGTGCAGCGATCATTAGTGGGTTAAAAGTTGTAGGCAAAGACATTAAAGACGTCAAGTTTGTGACCTCTGGGGCCGGCGCTGCAGCATTGGCTTGTCTTAACTTACTTTTAAAATTAGGCCTACCCAGAGAAAATGTCTTTGTAACTGATTTAGCCGGCGTTGTTTATAAAGGCCGAACTGAATTGATGGATGAAGATAAGATTCAATTCGCACAAGATACTTCTGCCAGAACACTCTCAGATGTTATTGAAAATGCTGACGTGTTCTTAGGTCTCTCTGCAGGTGGAGTATTAAAGCCTGAAATGGTTGCCAAAATGGCAGCCAAGCCGCTCATTCTTGCCCTTGCTAACCCAACCCCAGAGATTTTGCCTGACGAAGTAGCATCTGTACGATCTGATGCGGTTATTGCAACCGGACGTTCAGACTTCCCCAATCAAGTCAATAATGTTCTTTGTTTCCCCTATATTTTTAGAGGAGCTTTAGACGCTGGTGCCTCTACCATTACCTCTGAAATGGAGATTGCTGCTGTTTATGCAATCGCTGATTTAGCACAAGCAGAACAAAGTGAGGTTGTAGCTGCCGCGTATTCAGGAGAGGTACTCGCCTTTGGTCCCGAATACCTAATTCCTAAGCCGTTTGATCCTCGCTTGATGATCAAAATTGCACCGGCAGTTGCTAAGGCTGCCCACGAGAGCGGGGTAGCACTTCGCCCTATTTTAGATTTCGATGCTTACCGCGAAAAGTTACAAAGCTTTGTTTACGCATCTGGCTCTGCCATGAAGCCCATTTACGAGGCGGCAAAGAAGGCAAGCAAAAAAAGAGTTGCCTTCGCAGAAGGTGAAGATGAACGCGTTCTCAGAGCCGTTCAGATAGTTATCGACGAAGGATTGGCTACTCCAACCCTTATCGGGCGCCCCGCAATCATTGCTCAGCGTATTTCACAATTTGGACTGCGTTTAAAGGAAGGCGTCGATTACGCAGTCGTTAATGTCGAACAAGACCTGCGCTACAAAGATTTCTGGCAAACTTACTTTCATCTGACTGAACGCAAAGGCGTAACTGTTCAACTAGCCAAGATCGAAATGCGAAGACGTTTGTCTTTAATTGGCGCAATGCTTTTGCATAAAAACGAGGTAGATGGTCTCATATGCGGTACCTGGAGTACCCCTAACGTTCACTTGCGCTATATTGATGAAGTTATTGGGCACCGTGCAGGAGTCAGCACTTATGCCTGCATGAACTTGCTCTTGCTGCCCGAGCGCCAAGTCTTCATCGTTGATACACATATCAACGTTAACCCAAGCGCTGAGCAGTTGTGTGAAATTACCATCATGGCAGCCCAAGAAATGCTGCGTTTTGGCATTCAACCCAAGGTTGCTCTTTTATCCCATTCCAACTTTGGCTCTAGCAATGATGAGTCAGCTGTTAAGATGAGAAATACCCTGGCTTTGCTTCAAAGTCGCGCTCCCTGGATTGAGATTGACGGTGAAATGCACGGTGACATAGCCCTGGACTCTTCAGCACGTAAAACCTCAATGCCCAACAGTACCCTAACGGGCGACGCTAACTTATTAGTCATGCCAAATTTAGACGCTGCTAATATTTCTTATAACTTGTTGAAAGTTGCAGCTGGTGGCAATATAGCAATTGGACCCATATTATTAGGTGCAGCTAAACCGGTTCATATTTTGACTGCAAGCTCTACTGTCAGACGAATTGTTAATATGACAGCACTTACTGTTGCTGATGCAAGTGCCCATAGACAGCCAAAATAATTAATTATTAAGCATTCTTTTCGCCGTCTATGACCCTTTGTTCAACATATTTTCTTGCAATTTTGAAGTATTTCGGTCACACTACGCAGTTGCTAGTTATGACTAGCTGCGCTGATTAGCCGAACCATTCTTTTTGATGGCTTGGCTAATTTTTCAACAACATTTATCGGTACTTTGTGCTATTTTTTAGGAAGTAGAACGGAGATGGAAATGCCACTTCGGAATGTAAAAAACAATATTGTCCAGTCTATCCGCGCCTTCAGGGTCGCCGATTTACAGAATGCTTCCCAACAGATGGGTCACCATTTTTTGTATGCTAATTTGGCAGCGGCCCAAAGCAAACAAGATGTTCTTGACATGATTGCCCATCAGTTTACATTCCCTATGCAGACTAGCAAGAGTTTTGACTCTTTGTATGATTGCATGACTGATCCCCTATACAAATCAGGCCCTCAACCGGGTTTTGTTTTAGTGTTGGAGCATATTCCTGCGCACTCTAAGTTTGACAAAGAAGCTCGCGAACAACTCTTGGACATATTTAGAGAGGCCGCAGATTATTGGTCAGATCGTAAGATTTGCTTCAGATGCTTTTATTCTTTCTCTGTTGCTATTGCTCCTGTAATGGCTGGGGAACGTTTGACAAATCCCCCAGAGGCTGATGGAATTAGTCTTCCTGAAGAAGGGGAGAAGATGCCAACCGATAAATTAGTTGATATCTCACCACTGGCTCTCAGAATGAGCAGTCCGTTTAATGCTGGCTATTGGTTATCAGTAGCTTAATTAATCAGTAACCTTTAAGAAGACCTTACTTTTTAGATCCCAGTTAAAAAGCCCGCTATAGCGGGCTTTTTAGTTACGCGAAAGAATTGTTAAGAGTTATTCTTGAGACATAGCTCTTTGAATTTCCGACATAACACGCGGGTCTTGCAGTGCGACTTCCCACATTTTTGCGTCGTTGGCTCTTTCCCTGCGAGTAATCGCCCAGTTTTTTAGTGCGGGTTTAAATCCATTAACTGTCCTGCGAATAGGGGCGGCTAGCAATGCGATCGTTGAGAAGGCAACCAACCACATGAATATCCAAGCAGCCATAAGATGGCCGTCTGTGTATGTATCTATAACTTGATTCACAATCACAAGTACTGTTGAAACTATGGCCGACAGCAATACAATTGCTACGCTACGCGCGCTATCTGCCCGGGTAACTAAGTTTTTCAGGCTTCCTAAAACGCGTGTTGCCCTTTGTACGCCAGGATGCACGCGGGGGTATGAAGTGTGTACGAATGCTGTCATTTTGAATTCCTCTTCCATCAATGTGTTTTTCTCAATGTCATAAGTATAGGGTTATCACCAGTGTTGTTCAACTTTATATTTGTGATGTGGTACATTCACCGGCGTGATGATGAATAAGCCTAAGACTATTAACTTTCGCACTCTTGACCTCAATTTACTCAGGGTCTTTGACGAAGTCATGACCGAGCGGAGTCTGACTCGCGCTGCACAAAAGCTTTCTCTTACCCAACCCGCCATTAGCAATGCAATGCGCAGACTGCGCGAAACACTTGGAGATGAACTCCTTAAACGCAACGGTCAGGTACTTGAACCCACCCCTCGGGCGCAGTCACTTTGGCTTGTTGTTAGAGAGTCCTTAAAACAACTTCAAGAAACACTGGATCCAGACCAGTTTGACGCTCCAAGCGCAGTAACCACTTTTATTTTGGCAATGGCAGATGCTACAGCTGCTGAAATTATTCCCGCTTTACTAGAAATTCTCGAACAAGAAGCTCCAGGAGTAACCCTTCGTGTTGTGCCGCTCACCACACGAGATCCTAGAGAGCTTTTGCGACTAGAAATGGCTGACATTGCTGTCGGCTATTTTCCAGCGGTCATTGCAGACCTAACCAGCAGAGCTCAGTCGGGTGATATTATTAGTTTTGAACATGAGCGATTATTCAACGGCGAGTATGTTTGTGTCATGCGCAAAGATCATCCTTTCGCAGACAAAGAATTATCCTTAGATGAATACTGTGCCTGTAGACATCTTTTAGTAAGTTTTTCGGGCCGTCCTTTTGGGTTTATAGATGAGTCATTGGCCGCGCTTGGCAAAACAAGACGTGTTGTTGGTACTGTTAACCAATTCTCTACAGCGGGGCGTGTTGTCATGCAAACCAATCTCTTAACTGTTTTGCCAAGGCACTTTGTAAGCGTAGCCGGTATAGAAAGCCAACTATGCATTAAAAAACTTCCCTTTGATTCCCCAATTGTTCACGTTGATATGCTTTGGCATCATCATTCATTTACGCCCAAAGCACAACTATGGCTTCGCTCGTGTGTAGCTCGCGCTGCAGAAATTTCTATGAGAACTCACCTTCCCAAGCAAGTTAATTGACATCCACTTCGAACTTAGCTTAATGCTTGCTCAGAAAGGGCGTTAATTCTAATTAACGAGTATTAAATCCCGCTTTTGCTGTGCGCCTCGCACCTTAGGTAACCCCAAGGTTCGCGCTTTAAGGCCTTCAGCTCCCTTGTAACATACCGTGGCCTAACAACTTGTTTAGCAATCCGGATATCACTAGTGTGGTGTATGCCTCACCCATTAAGTTCAAGGTAAGTTAGTCCCTTATTTTTATAGGCGTAGCTTCGCTAATGATTGCCCCGCCTAGGCAAACATCGCCGTCATACATTACAACCGACTGTCCTGGTGTTACGGCCCATTGAGGTTGTTCAAACAGTACTTCGATATCTTGATCTGGTTTTGTAAATGAGCAATGACTCTTAGCATCAGCTTGTCTATAACGTGTTTTAGCCCCAAGCGAAGAGTTTGAATATGCAGTTATTTTTGATGGATCGATCCAGCTTGCATTCATTGCATTTAAGGACTGGGAATATAGCCAAGGGTGATCATGGCCGCGCACTACATACAAGGTCCTGTTCAAAACATCTTTTTTTGCGACAAACCAAGGCTCATGATCCCCCCCGCCTCTTTGCGCGCCAGGCTCTTTCAAGCCCCCAATTTTTAACCCTTGGCGTTGCCCTAGTGTATAAAAACTCAACCCCATATGCTCACCTATCACGCGGCCCTTGTCATCTTTAATTGGGCCAGGTTGAGAGTCAATGTATTTGTTTAAAAATTCTCTAAAAGGCCTCTCTCCAATAAAACAAATTCCTGTAGAGTCTTTCTTCTTCGCGTTAGGTAGTCCAATTTCAAGCGCCATTTTTCGTATCTCAGTTTTATGTATTTCACCTATTGGAAATACCGTCTTGGAGAGTTGCGCTTGATTTAATCGGTGCAAGAAATAGCTTTGGTCCTTTGCAGGGTCTAATCCTTTTAATAGCTGATAGGCGCCTTGAGCGCTACGAACACGCGCATAGTGGCCTGTAGCAATTTTCTCAGCACCAAGGCGCATTGCATGTTCTAGAAAAGCCTTAAATTTAATCTCTGCATTACACAGGACATCAGGATTAGGAGTGCGTCCTGCCTTATATTCTCTTAAAAACTCCGCAAAGACTCGCTCCTTATAGTCATTGGCAAAATTTACGTGCTCTAACTCTATTCCTATGACGTCCGCCACAGCAGCTGCATCTATGAAGTCCTGCTTTGTAGAGCAGTATTCATCGTTGTCATCGTCCTCCCAGTTTTTCATGAAAATTCCGATAACTTCGTGACCTTGTTTTTTGAGCAACCAAGCACTCACCGCAGAGTCCACGCCGCCACTAAGGCCCACAACTATTCTTTGCTTAACTGACAATTTAAGTTTTTTATTTGCTAGTTCGCAAACGCAGCAATCCCCGTTTGCGCCCTTCCAAGAATTAAGGCATGAATGTCGTGAGTTCCCTCATAAGTATTGACCACCTCTAAATTAACAAGGTGTCGTGCTACTGCGTATTCATCACTGATTCCGTTACCGCCCATCATGTCTCTTGCTAAACGTGCAATATCTAGTGCTTTTCCACAAGAATTTCGCTTCAAAATGGAGGTAATTTCTACACTATCTATCCCCTCTTCTTTCATCCGGCCTAGTCGTAAACAGCCCTGAAGACCTAATGTAATTTCCGTCTGCATATCAACTAATTTCTTTTGTATAAGTTGATTTGCAGCAAGCGGTCTTCCAAATTGATTTCGAGAGAGCGTGTATTCACGCGCCCTAAACCAACAGTCCTCAGCCGCGCCTAATACGCCCCAAGCGATACCGTATCTTGCACTATTTAAACAAGTAAAAGGCCCCTTCAGCCCCTGGATCTCAGGTAGTGCGTTCTCCTCTGGAACAAAAACGGAGTCCATGACAATTTCACCCGTGATCGAAGCTTTTAATCCTACTTTGCCGTGTATCGCCGGCGCGCTCAAACCCTTCATGCCTTTCTCTAAAATAAACCCTCGAATTGGCCCTACTTGTCCCGACTCCGTTACCTCTTTTGCCCAAACAACAAACACATCTGCGATAGGACTGTTGGTGATCCACATTTTGCTTCCCGACAAGCTGTAACCGCCTTTGACAACTTTTGCGCGAGTAAGCATTCCCGCGGGGTCTGATCCATGATCTGGCTCGGTAAGACCAAAACATCCCACCCACTCGCCTGACGCTAATTTTGGTAAATATTTTTGTTTTTGTGCCTCTGAACCAAACTCGTAAATAGGTACCATAACCAATGAGGATTGAACACTCATCATCGAGCGGTAACCGGAATCCACGCGCTCAACCTCTTTAGCAATCAAACCATAAGCCACGTAATTGAGACCTGGACCACCGTACTGTGTTGGTATCGTTGGCCCCAGCATACCAAGCGCACCCATTTCTTTAAAAACGGCAACATCTGTTTTTTCGTGGCGGAAAGATTCAAGCACTCTTGTTTGCAAGTTGTGTTGGCAATAATCTCGTACCGCCTCGGAGATCATTCGCTCCTCAGGTGTCAACTGTTGCTCAATCAAGAAAGGATCGTTCCACTGAAATGCAAACTTAGCCATTTTTACTCCACGTTTTTATATTCAATCTATTATCGCAAATCCTGTTCAAACGATTCACTGCGAACTTATAAACCCCCCCTTTTGCCTCTTCTCTCTGATATTACCGCACGAGTATCACCTGAACCAAGTGCTTTCCCTTACCAACATGAATTTGCTTTGCACTTTAGCTTTTCATTTTTGTTTGAGAGTCGTACACTAATAGCTCATGCCACTTGATGATTAAAGAACTATACATGAACGCCCCAACAGCACCCATTCACTTAGCTCCTGAGATTAATCAGCGCCACATTCCAGATGTCTTCATTGATTCTCTTAAATTACGGTTTGGCAAAGAGTGCTCCACTGCCTTAGCAATAAGAGAACAGCACGGTCGCGACGAGTCGGCATTTGTTAGCGTGCCCCCGCCGTCTGTGGTTGTCTTTGCCCAAAACACGCAAGACATCGCAGATGCGATCTCCTTGGCCGCTCAATATTCTGTCCCCATTATTCCCTTTGGTGTTGGGTCATCACTCGAGGGGCATTTACTTGCTGTACAAGGGGGAATGAGTTTAGATCTTAGCAAAATGAGCAAGATATTAGCGATTAACTCTGAGGACTTAACCGTTACGGTGCAACCCGGCGTTACTCGCCTCCAACTCAACCAAGAGCTTAAAAACACCGGCCTTTTTTTCCCCATCGATCCAGGGGCAAATGCATCTATAGGAGGAATGTGTGCAACTCGAGCCAGTGGCACAAACGCGGTTCGTTACGGGACTATGCGAGAAAATGTTTTAGCCCTTGAAGTGGTAAACGCTCAGGGAGAAATTATTAGAACTGGAACGCGTGCTAAAAAATCTAGCGCTGGCTACGATCTCACGCGTCTTTTCATTGGCAGCGAAGGTACTCTGGGTGTGATTAGTGAAATTACACTCAAAATCTATCCTATACCCGAGGCTATTTCTGCGGCCATTTGTTCCTTCCCATCTATCGAAGCAGCAGTACACACCACCATTCAAATCATACAGCTTGGACTGCCTATTGCTCGTGTTGAGTTAATAGACAAACATTCTGTTCGCATGGTAAATACCCACTCCAAGCTTACATTAACCGAACAACCTTTATTGCTCATGGAATTTCACGGCTCGCCAGATAGCGTGAAGGAACAAGCAACAACTGTTCAAGAAATCGCAAACGATTTTGGGGGTGAAAAATTTGAATGGGCCAGCACACCTGAGGAGCGCACGAGACTGTGGAGTGCTCGGCATAATACGTACTTTGCTGCCATTCAGTCACGTCCGGGTTGCCGCGCTATTTCAACCGACACGTGTGTCCCAATTAGTCGTTTAGCAGATTGTCTATTAGAGTCAGTTGAAGAAACCGAAGCATCTGGACTCTCCTATTTTCTTGTGGGTCACGTTGGAGACGGAAACTTTCATTTCGGCTATTTAATTGACCCTAACAACGAACAAGAGAGAGCAACTGCAGAAGAGTTAAACCACAAATTAGTAGCAAGGGCGCTAAGCATGGGCGGAACATGCTCTGGTGAGCACGGTATTGGCCTGCATAAAATGGGATTCTTAATCGATGAGGCTGGTGAAGGAGCTGTTCAAATGATGCGAACAATCAAAAAAGCTCTTGACCCCCAAAACATTATGAACCCAGGAAAGATCTTTTCTTTTTAAGTTTCGTTAGAAGTTGAAGAGCCGCGTAATTTATCTAACAGTCCATTAAGCTCATCAAGGGATCCAAACTGAATCACTATTTCACCCATTTCGAGTAATTTACCGTGTCGCTTGACTTTCTTTTTAATTGCAACATCCACAGTTGCGGTCAACAGATCTGAAAGCTCCTCTTCAATTCTTAAGACATCTCTTGACTTCTCACGCCCTGTTTTTCTAGATGCTGATTGCGTTATATTAGACTTCAGCCTCTTCACAAGTTGTTCTGCTTCTCTGACAGACATTTTTTTTGCAGTCATTTCATGCGCAGCCCCAACCTGCTCCCCCTGCTCCAAACTGAGCAGGGCTCTTGCATGTCCCATATCCAAATCCCCAGCCATCAACATGGTCTGCACAGGTTGAGTTAGATTAAGTAACCTCAATAAATTTGAGGCTGCACTCCTTGAGCGCCCAACGGCCTGTGCTGCCTGTTCGTGACTTAAACCAAACTCTCTTACCAACCGATCCAAACCGTGCGCTTCTTCGAGTGGGTTTAAATCCTCTCGTTGAATATTCTCTATCAAAGCCATCGCTGCTGCGGCTTCGTTTGGCACGTCCTTAACGAGAACGGGAACAGACTGAAGTCCAGCCAACTTTGCCGCCCTAAAACGTCGTTCTCCCGCGATAATTTCAAACTTGTCCTGGTTCGGCCCATCTTTTAAAAGGCGTACCAAAATAGGTTGCATGATTCCTTGCGCTTTTATACTCTCTGCAAGTTCATACAAAGCCCCCTCATCCATGCGTGTTCTGGGCTGATATACACCAGCAACCATTTGCGTCAATAGTAAGGTAGAAGGGCCAATTAGACCCTCGGAGCCACCCTCTACCCGCTCCTTAGCGGCTGGACCGAGCAACGCCTCCAATCCCCTGCCCAGTCCTTTTGGTTTTTTTGTGACCATATTTATCTCTATTCTTTGTTTTAACTATTTAACTGCGTTGAGTCTGTCCACCATCTCCTGGGCAAACTCAATAAAGGCTTGGCTTCCTTTTGCCAAAGGATCAAAAACCACGCCGGGCAACCCAAAACTTGGCGCCTCGGCTAAACGTACATTGCGCGGAATTACGGCATTAAATACCTTATCACCAAAGTGTGATTTCAATTGATCACTTACTTGTTGTTGCAAAGTAACCCTAGGATCGAACATGACACGTAATAAGCCTATGATTTGCAAATCAGCATTTAAGTTGGCGTGTACCTGTTTAATCGTATTCACCAAGTCGGTTAATCCCTCGAGCGCAAAGTATTCACACTGCATCGGCACTACGACGCCTTGAGCCGCACACAATCCGTTCAAGGTCAGCATAGACAACGAAGGCGGACAATCAATAACTACAAAGTCATAATCCGCACCAACTGCTACTAACGCTCTTTTTAAGCGCATTTCCCTGTAATCTAACCCGACCAACTCAACCTCTGCACCAGCTAAATCCCTATTGGCTCCTAAAACATCGTAAGTGGGAAAAAGCTTTTTTCCCACTTCTTCACCCCAAAAACTAGGACGAATGGCCTCCTTAATACTCGCAGACTCCAATAGCACATCATAAACACTCAACCCCAAACTGCGCTTATCTATACCGGAACCCATTGTTGCATTACCCTGAGGATCCAAGTCGATTAACAATACTTTTTGTCCAATCGCCCCCAAGCCAGCGGCTAAATTAACCGAAGTCGTAGTCTTACCAACTCCGCCCTTTTGATTTGCGACACAAAATATTTTTGCCATTTGAGATTTCTTTCCAAGTATGAAAGCTGAGTTTACCGCCCAAGTCATGCGGCCAACTTATTTAGTCTGTCTTTATTTGATTGTTTAATTAAATTGCGTTTCACGTGAAACATTTAATCAACAAAAACAACGGTTTCCGTCAAAACCCCGTCCAAGACCTTAAGTTGCCTGAGCTGAGGTCTGGGAAATCCAAACCAAACACCTCTCAGCAGTCAGGCCAGGAACTTGAAGTGCCTCAACCTCAAGAGCCACAAAACCGTTCGGCAAACTATGAATCTCTTCGAGAGGTACACGCCCCTTCATGGCAAGCCAAATCCCTCCGTTTTTAATGGCACCCTTCGTTCCATTAACAAAGTCGCCCAAACTTGCAAAAGCCCTGGAAACAATGAGATCAAAGCTGGCGGAGTTTATTCGCTCTATCCGCGCATGCTGCGCAACTAAATTATTTAATCCAAGTTGCAACCCGACTTGTTGGATAAAAGCTATTTTTTTTGCAACGGCATCTAGGGCTACAACTCTGATGGTTGGACACGCTATTGCTATCATGACTGCAGGCAATCCTGCCCCAGTTCCTACATCCAACACACTTGCAACAGAGCCAACACGCTTTAAAAGTGGGTTTATGATGCTTAAACAATCCAAGACATGTTGGCTAAGAATATCTGCAGGCGCTTTAATAGCCGTCAAATTGTAAACAGCCCCCCACTTATGCAATAACCCAACATATCCCAAAATAAGTTCAACCTGATCATCGCTCAAAGCCAAGTCTAAATCTTTAGCTCCGACCATTAGTGCCGGCCTTAGAGCAGAAATCTCAAGTGAGTATGAAGTGCTTTGAGTGACCCGCAATTGCCGGGAAGAAAAAAGATTGTCGGCCACAGTTAAGATCCGCTTGTTTCCCTGACTTTTTCCTGACCCGCCCTTTTGGTCTTCATTCTTTTGAGATGAATTAGCAAAAGTGATATTGCAGCTGGTGTTATTCCTGAAATTCTGGACGCCTGCCCAACCGTTTCCGGACGGTGATGCGTTAATTTTTGTCGAACCTCAAAGCTTAAGGCCTCGATAGACAAATAGTCCATATCTGCCGGCAAAGACAAACGCTCAAATTGCGCAGCTCTCTCAACCTCTTCTCGCTGTTTTTCGATATACCCAGAATATTTAGCGCTAATTTCTACCTGTTCAACAATTGTTTCACGTGAAACATGGTCAAGAGCCTCAAGGGATGGACATTTGAACGCACCCTCCTCCAAGCTCATAAGTCCTGCATACGTAATATCTGGCCGGCGCAATAGGTCTCCTAAATTATGTTCATGTTCAATTTTCTTGCCCAGAACTCTCACGCTTTCAGATTCTTGTAAGTTCCGCGGATTAACCCAGATGGACTTTAGCCGAGTAATTTCATTGGAAATTGCCTTTTGCTTTAACTCAAAAAGTTCCCACTGCTTTTGTCCAATTAACCCCATAGAAAAAGCGTTGGGGGTTAATCTCTGATCGGCGTTATCTTCTCTCAATTGAAGCCGATACTCGGCACGACTTGTGAACATGCGATACGGCTCAGAGACCCCTTTCGTGACCAAGTCATCCACCAGTACTCCCAAATAGGCTTGATCGCGCGTAGGGGTCCACGCTTCTTCTCCTCTGCAATAACGCGCCGCATTAATTCCTGCATAGAGACCTTGCGCGGCAGCCTCTTCGTAACCGGTAGTCCCATTAATTTGTCCAGCGAAAAATAAGCCTTCTATTGAGCGCGTTTCAAAACTCCTCTTTAACTCCCTTGGGTCAAAATAATCATACTCGATAGCATATCCTGGCCGAAGTATGTGCGCTTGCTCCAGCCCTTTCATTGAGCGAACCAAATCATACTGAATATCAAATGGCAAACTGGTACTGATCCCATTAGGATAATATTCGTTAGTGGTAAGACCCTCAGGCTCTAAAAATATTTGATGGCTTTCTTTATCAGCAAAGCGATTAATCTTGTCTTCAACACTAGGACAGTAACGCGGACCGACGCCTTCAATTTTGCCCGTAAACATAGGGCTACGATCAAAGCCCGAACGAATAATATCGTGCGTACGCTCATTGGTATGGGTGATCCAACAAGGCATTTGATCAGGATGATCTTCAACCGAACCCATGTAACTAAATACAGGTATTGGTCCCTCTCCACCGCCAAGCATACCGTCGCCAGGCTGTTCCAAGCAGGAAGAAAAATCGATGGTTCTCCCGTCCAAGCGCGGGGGGGTTCCTGTTTTAAGACGACCTTGAGGAAGCTTTAGTTCTTTGAGACGATCACTTAGCCGAATCGCGGGCGGATCCCCTGCGCGACCAGCAGAATAATTATCCAGGCCAACGTGTATTCGCCCATTCAAAAAGGTCCCCGCTGTTAATATAACGGCTCTGGCTCTAAATTGAATCCCGGCTTGTACCACAGCACCCACAACCTTATTACCTTCGAGCCATAAGTCATCAACGGCTTGTTGAAATAATGAAAGATTGGGCTGATTTTCCAGCTCATAGCGAACCGCCGCTTTGTACAAAATCCTGTCGGCTTGTGCTCGGGTCGCTCTTACAGCAGGTCCTTTTGACTTATTCAGAATCCTAAATTGAATGCCAGCTTTATCTGTGGCGCGGGCCATTACGCCGCCCATTGCGTCGATCTCCTTGACCAAGTGGCCTTTACCAATCCCGCCAATGGACGGGTTGCAACTCATTTGTCCAAGCGTTTCAATATTATGGGTCAGCAATAAGGTATCACATCCCATTCTTGCGCTTGCTAGTGCAGCCTCAGTTCCTGCGTGACCACCGCCGACAACAATGACATCAAACTCGTGTGGATATTTCATTATTAAATAGCTGCTTGGGCCTTATTAAGTCGAAGAGCAAAAACAATTAATTAAAGTAATTTGCAAAGAAATTAATTAATCGTAAAGTAAGAAGTTTAAAACCAATAGAATTAATTTTATGTAACTGTGTATTTTACGTCTTGTCCCATTTGCAAAGCAAGTATCACACTGTCGATCTACAACAATACAAAAATGAAAACCTCCAGAAGTATCGAAAAAATAGTACGCGGTCAAAAAACGAGTGACGGTAACGGTGTTAAGTTAACTCGGCTTTTAACACAGGACTTGCAAAAGCGATTAGATCCCTTTCTAATGCTTGATGCCTTTGGCAGTGAAGAGGCATCTGATTACATAGGGGGATTTCCTGATCATCCTCATAGAGGTTTTGAAACAGTTACATATATGCTGCAGGGTCGAATGAGACACCATGATAGTGCAGGTAATTCAGGACTGTTGCATGATGGCGGTGTACAGTGGATGACTGCCGGCAAGGGTGTGATTCATAGCGAAATGCCGGAACAGAAAAATGGAAGAATGAGTGGTTTTCAGTTGTGGCTCAATCTTCCGTCAAAAGAAAAAATGTGCACGCCGTGGTACAAAGACTTTCGAAGCGAGGAGGTGCCAGAGATTCAGCTAGAAGATGGGGTTACCATCAGAATTATTGCTGGTACATCGCATCATGCGAGAGGAGCTGTTCAAAGGGAGGTCACTGAACCTCTGTATCTTGATATTCACTTTAATAAAGATACTGGAGCTTCTTTTGAAGAAGTAATCCCAAAAACAAGTAATGCTTTTTTATATGTGTACGAGGGTGAAATCACCGTTAGTGATGGGTCTAAATCAAATGTCGTAAAGAAAGAAGAAATGGGTATTCTAAGTAACGATAGTGATTTGCTGAAAATTAAAACAGCGGGTATGGCGAGACTCATCGTTATAGCAGGAAAGCCATTAGGGGAAAGCATAGTCCAATATGGCCCATTTGTAATGAATACAAAAGAGCAAATCATCCAAGCAGTAGAGGATTTTAGAAATGGTAATTTAGCGTAAAAAACTAAACGCTAAATTTCCATCAAACATCTAGATTTGCTGCTCTTAGGGCATTCTTCTCTATAAAGATTCTCCGCGGTTCTACCTCATCGCCCATTAACATCGTGAAGACACGATCGGCTTCAATGGCATCATCTATTTGAACACGAAGTAGGCGTCGTACCTGAGGATCCATGGTTGTTTCCCAAAGCTGAGCTGGATTCATTTCTCCAAGTCCTTTATAACGCTGGCGAGCTGTTGAATGTTCTGCTTGTTGAATAAGCCACTTCATCGCCTGTCTAAAATCACTTGCAGATTCTTCCTTAAGTCGCTCGCCCTCACCGCGTTGAACCTTACCGTCTTGAGCCATAAGACCCTTGAAGGTCTGAGAGGCCTCTTCAAGTGCAGCGTAATCTGCTCCGTGAACAAAGTCTTGGGTAATAATGCTACTTTTAACGTTGCCGTGGTGTTGTCGACTGATCCGCAGTATCGGTTTATCTGTTCTGATATCAAATTCTGCGGTCACTGTAGAACCACTTCCAAGCTCGAGTAATTTAGCTTGCAAGGTGTGAGCACAAATATGGGCTTGATCTAGTGTATCTAGATTGAGTGAAACACCATCGGCCATAGCCCGCAGTGCTTCCAAATCCATTGTTCCGCTGAGTCGAGAGATCACTGATTCCGCAATTTGATGCTTACGAGCTAACTCTTCAAGCGTTTCGCCTTTAAGGGTCTGAGAATGCTCTCCTCCAGTTTGAATTGCTGCATCCTTCATTGCAACTCGTAAAAGAAAAGTATCCAAAGCCGGGGCGTCTTTTAAATATTGTTCCTCCTTACCAACTTTAACTTTGTAGAGTGGCGGTTGTGCAATGTAAATATGGCCTCTTTCAACAAGCTCCGGCATTTGCCTATAAAAGAAGGTTAACAGCAAGGTCCTGATGTGTGCGCCGTCAACGTCAGCATCAGTCATGATAATAATTCTGTGATACCTGAGTTTATCGACATTGAAATCGTCTGTGCCTGATTTACCAGATTCCGCACTTACCTTACCAATACCTGTACCTAAAGCTGTAATAAGCGTAAGTATTTCGTTACTGGTTAGAAGTTTTTCGTATCTAGCTTTCTCCACATTGAGAATTTTTCCACGTAGGGGAAGAATTGCTTGAAACTTACGATCCCTTCCCTGCTTAGCGGAACCTCCTGCAGAATCACCCTCGACAATATAAATTTCACATAGTGCAGGGTCCTTTTCTTGACAGTCGGCAAGTTTTCCTGGGAGACCCATACCGTCTAAAACACCTTTTCGTCGGGTCATCTCTCTTGCTTTACGGGCAGCCTCACGGGCACGAGCAGCATCAACAATTTTTCCGCAAATAATTTTTGCATCATTTGGTTTTTCTTGAAGAAAATCACCAAGAGCTTTGGCAACAATATCCTCTACAGGTGCACGTACCTCACTAGAAACCAATTTGTCTTTTGTTTGGCTACTAAATTTAGGCTCAGGTACTTTAACTGATAAGACGCAAGTTAAACCTTCGCGCATATCATCGCCAGTGACTTCAACTTTTGCTTTTTTGGCAAATTCATTTTCATCGATGTACTTATTGATGACGCGAGTCATGGCAGCTCTTAGACCTGTAAGGTGCGTACCTCCATCCCGTTGGGGAATGTTATTGGTAAAGCATAAAACGCTCTCGTTATACCCATCATTCCATTGCATAGCTACTTCTACGCCAATTTGAGTCCCTGGTATACCACCATAGGATTCAGAGGGCCTGTCACCCATAGAGTGAAAAACGTTGGGATGCAATATTTTTTTACCAACATTAATGAAATCAACAAATCCTTTTACTCCACCCGCTCCAGAAAAATCATCAGCCTTTCCCGTTCTTTCATCAATTAGACGAATACGTACGCCATTGTTTAAAAAACTTAGTTCCCTTAATCGTTTACTTAAAATTTCATAGTGAAAATCATGATTAGAAGTAAAAATATCAGTATCTGGTAAGAAATGAACCTCTGTTCCCTTTTTCTCAGTATCACCAACAATTTTCATTGGTGAAACTTCAGTCCCATTTACATTTTCTAAAATTCTATTTTGAACAAAACCTCTAGCAAACTCAAGAGAATGTACTTTACCCTCTCTTCTAACCGTCAAGCGAAGCCATTTGGAAAGAGCATTGACACAAGACACTCCAACACCGTGCAATCCTCCGGAAACTTTATAAGAGTTTTGATTAAACTTCCCACCAGCATGCAATTCTGTTAAGGCAATTTCAGCTGCACTTCTTTTAGGTTCATGTTTATCATCCATTTTGACACCAGTAGGAATACCCCTACCGTTATCAACAACGCTAATTGAATTATCAGAATGGATCGTTACAACAATATCGTCACAATGCCCCGCTAACGCTTCATCAATTGAATTATCAACAACTTCGAATACGAGATGATGCAACCCTGTTCCGTCGGATGTATCTCCAATATACATACCAGGACGTTTTCTAACAGCCTCAAGTCCTTCTAAAATTTGAATAGAGTTCTCACCATAAGCATCAATTGCTGGTGAATCAGATTTATCAATATTTTCTGTCATATAAGAATTTAAGTATAGGCAACTAAAAAAATGAAAAAATTAAATTCTCATAGGCATAACAACATACTTGAACGTCTCGGAGTCAGGCATAGTAATTAAAGCTGAACTATTTGAATCAGGAAGATCAAAGCGAACCATTTCTTGGCTCATATTATTTAATACATCGATAAGATAAGTAACGTTGAAACCTATTTCAATAGCATTTCCTGAATAATTGATATCTAATTCATCAACCGCTTCTTCTTGTTCTGAATTGCTAGAAGCAACGCGCAAAACACCGGGTTCAATATTTAATCTTACGCCTTTAAATTTATCACTTGTAAGAATAGCTGTTCGTTGCAAACAGTGCAAGAGAGGCTCTCTTCCCAAGATAATTTCATTTTTGTTGCCTTTAGGAATAACACGGTTGTAATCAGGAAATTTACCTTCTACTAATTTAGTAATAAAAGTTAAATTTGCAAACGTGAATTTAGCTTGATTGGCAGCAAATTGCATATCAATTGAACCCTCAGAATCGCTTAGCAAGCGTAATAGTTCAATTACAGTTTTCCTGGGAAGGATAACCTCTTGCTTTGGGACCTCATGATCTAAAACTGATGAAGCAAAAGCTAGTCTATGTCCATCTGTTGCTACAAGGCTCAACGTATTATTTTCAGCAACAAACAAAATTCCATTTAAATAATACCTGATGTCATGAACGGCCATGGAAAAAGAAACTTGTTGTAAAAGTTTCTTTAAAGTTTTCTGAGGAATACTAAAAACAGAACCTAAACTCGTTGATTCTTTAATTAAAGGGTAATCCTCAGCTGGCATTGTTTGAAGAGTAAATTTGCTTTTGCCACCTTTCAAAATAATTTTATTTTGGTTCGTTTCCAATGTAACTAATTGGTCTGATGGTAAAGCTCTCAAAATATCTATTAATTTTCTTGCTCCAACAGTAATAGAAAAAGACGAGCTATCTCCATCAAATTGTGTTTTAGCTTGTATTTGAATTTCCATATCACTTGCTAAAAGGTCAATGTTGTTACCTTCTTTTTTAATAAAAAGATTAGCAAGGATAGGTTGAGTATGTCTTTTCTCAACGATTCCAGAAACTGATTGAATGGCGTTGATTAAAGTTTCCTGGGTAGCTTTTAGGATAATCATTAAAACCTCTTTATTTATATATATTAAATTAGTAGTAGTAGATAGAGTACACGGTTTTTTGTTGAAAAGTTAGTTTTTCTTAGTGTTTTCAATAAGTTACGAACTTTAAAACTATGTTTGTAAATACTGTTTGCAATGTGTTGAAATAATGAACAAGTAATCTAGATTTTACAATTCTGTGGATAACTATAGAGTTATTAAAGTTTAATCCACAGGGTTTTAGAAGAGATAAAAAAAACAAAGTTTATCCTTTTAAAGTTTGTTCTAGAACATGAAGTTGTTGGTTGAGTTCATTAAGTTGCAACCGTTCTGCTGAAATTTTCCTAACAGCATGTAGCACGGTCGTATGATCTCTTCCACCAAATAGTTCACCAATTTCTGGCAAGCTCTTTTGCGTCAACTCTTTTGCTAAATACATTGCAATTTGTCTGGGTCGAGCAATTGAGACAGGCCGTTTTTTTGAATACATGTCTGCAACTTTGATTTTATAAAAATCAGCGACTGTTTTTTGAATATTTTCAACAGAAATTTGCCTATTTTGAATAGATAAGAGGTCTCTTAGAGCATCTCTAGCAAGCTGTATAGAAATTTCTTTTTGATTAAATCTAGAATAAGCGAGTATTTTTCTTAAAGCGCCTTCTAATTCCCTTACATTCGAACGAACGTTCTTAGCAACAAAAAAAGCAACTTCTTCTGGCATTTCTGAACCTTCTAGCCGAGATTTAGTCATCAAAATTGCAACCCGCATCTCCAACTCTGGAGGTTCAATTGCAACTGTTAATCCGGAATCGAACCTAGATACCAGTCTTTCATGAATATCTGCCAGACCTTTGGGATAGGTGTCGCTGGTCATCACAATATGAGACTTTTTAGCTAAAAGTGCTTCAAAGGCATTGAAGAACTCCTCTTGAGTCCGGTCTTTATTGGCAAAAAACTGAACATCATCTATTAAAAGAAGATCTAAGGAGTGATATCTAAGTTTAAATTCATCAAAAGTTTTCCGTTGATAGGCCTTCACCACATCAGACACAAATTGTTCTGCATGGATGTATAAAATTTTAGAATCAGGCTTATCTTTTAGCAGCTGATTCCCAACTGCATGGACAAGGTGAGTCTTACCAAGTCCTACCCCACCGTAGATAAATAAAGGGTTATATAAATGTCCAGGAATAGAAGCAACGTGCATTGCAGCAGCACGCGCCATCCTGTTAGCAGAACCTTCCACAAAGGTTTCAAAGGTTAGGGAGGGGTTTAGACGATTACGAAATGGTTCCTCAGTTGGTTCTTCAACTAAACTAGGGGTCGTATAAGTAAACTCATTTTCTGTGGATAAACTATGAGGAAGAGTTTTAGATATAGCCTCTTTAGGGGAAAGTGCCAACTCAACAGTGATGCTTTGCCCATACAGTGTAGAGAGGATATTTGTTAATTTTTTCGAATATTGAGTTCTTATCCAATCTAACTTAAAGCGGTTACCTACAAGTACCGTTACCTTTGAGAAATCACTAGAAAAGCTTGCTTGTAATGGTTTAATCCATGTATTAAATTGCTGCTCTGGCAATTCTTGTGCAAGTTGTTCAACGCAGTTTTGCCAAAGATCTTGCATTTGTAAGCTGTTTAATTTCAAAAAAATGGTGGCCAATAAATATTGTGGATAGTATGGCAGTTTTATATGCCCAAAGATGGGCTTATCAAAAAATTATCCACAGAAAAGACAAGATTAATGATTTGGGAGGTATTTAACAAAAAAACACTCGGCTGTAAATTGTAACAGTGCTTGGCAAAAGTCACAAAAAAACAATAAAAATGAATACGCCTAGGGCAAATTACGATAAGCCACTACCAACTTGACCGGAAATTTGCGATAATAGCAGGCTCAGCTGAAAAAATGTATAAAAGAATATGAAACGTACTTACCAACCATCCAAAACGAAAAGAGCAAGAACTCACGGTTTTTTAGTTCGTATGAAAACGCGCGGTGGACGTGCAGTAATTAATGCGCGACGTGCTAAAGGCCGTAAACGCTTAGCTGTTTAAACCAAAACTAAAAATACAAAAGAGTTTCCTCTTATAAATAGAGAGGATCTCTTCGACTTCCAAAGTTGATCAATGATTGATCATATTGTTGATAAAGAAATTTTTCTGGAAGTTTTACGCACAGGCGTGACATCACGATCAGAGCACTTTACCCTTTATAGGATGAATGTGTCGAAAGATACAAATTGTCTCAAGTTGCCTAATTGCTTAAAGGTTGGTATTGTTGTTCCTAAAAGATTAGCAAAAAAAGCAGTGACAAGAAATGCAATTAAAAGACAGGCGTATAGTGTTGCAAATAAATTTGCAGCACTATTTCCCGAGGAGTTTCACGTCATTCGTCTTAATAGAGAGTTTGATAGAAAAAAGTATTTAAGTCCTTCGTCTATAGATTTTAAGTTAGACGTTTGCAACGAATTAAAAGTACTTTACAAAATTGAGGGTTAAGAATGCTCTCAAAAATACTTATCCTACTTATACGCGGATATAAATTATTGCTAAGTCCCATGATAGGATTGCAGTGCCGATTTACCCCAACATGTTCAACATATGCGATACAAGCTATTCAAACACACGGATCGTGTGTGGGGTCCTATTTAATGTTGAAAAGAATAGGTAAATGTCAACCCCTTTGCGCAGGGGGGCACGATCCAGTACCTTCCTCAGAACTTTTTCAGTTTCGAAAAAAACCAATTAACTAAAATTTTTATGAACGAAATTCGCCGATCAATATTGTGGGTAATTTTTGGATTTTGCATGGTCATGCTATGGGATAAATGGCAGGTCTATAACGGACATAAGGCATTATTTTTTCCGTCAACAGATAAAGTTGAGATTCAAACTGGCACTGTTGTCGATTCAACAGTACCTCAAGTAGCTACTCTGGCAACTGGTGAGCAGGCGCTTTCGAATGTCGAAAATAATGTGCCCAAGGTCATCTCAAGAGAGAAATTAGAAATAACGACCAATGTTTTAAAACTAAGCTTTGACTCAATTGGCGGTAGTTTAGTTAAAGCAGAACTATTAGCTCATAAAGACATCAATCATCCTGGCAGTAACGTCGTTTTATTAGATGACTCACCTACAAGAATATATGAAGCACAGTCAGGATTAATTTCTAAAGAAGTTGGTATTGAATATCCGACACACAAAACCTTGATGAAGTCCAATGGAGTAACAAGCTTCAAGGAAGGTGAAAATAAGATTACGCTGCGCTTTGAATCGCCAGAGATCAATGGAGTGCAATTAATAAAAAGCTATGAAATTGATAAAAACAGTTACGACATTACTGTAAAACAAGACATTCTAAATAAAGGAGACAAAGACATCTCTCCTTTGTTGTATGTTCAGTTGTTGAGGGATGGAAATAAGCCAGAAGGAGAATCTTCTTTTTACTCTACTTTTACAGGACCAGCAGTCTTTACGGAGGCAAAGAAATACCAAAAGATAGATTTTAAGGATATTGAAAAAGATAAATTGAGCTTTGAAAAGCAATCTAACGAAGGTTATGTTGCAATGGTTCAGCATTATTTTGTGAGTGCGTGGGTGTTTCCAAACAATTTATCTAGAGAAAACTTTGCGAGAAAGGTGGATAACAATCTTTATTCTGCCGGCATGATTGGGCAATTAGGAAAGATCTCAGCAAAGTCAAGTGGATCCTTGACAGCACATCTATATATTGGGCCTCAGGAAGAAAAAACGCTTGAGGCTATTTATCCAGGTCTTGAGTTGGTGAAAGATTATGGCTGGCTAACGATATTGGCAAAGCCCCTATATTGGCTTGTAGACAAGCTTCATAGCTTTATCGGAAATTGGGGGTGGTCGATTGTTGCGTTGGTGGTGTTGCTTAAGATTGCATTTTTTTGGTTAAACGCCCAAGCTTACAAAAGTATGGCAAAAATGAAGGCAATCAACCCCAAAATCATGGAAATGAGAGAGCGCCTTAAAGACAATCCACAACAAATTCAAACAGAGATGATGCGGATTTACCGTGAAGAAAAAGTAAATCCTATGGGAGGTTGTTTACCGATTGTTATTCAGATACCCGTATTTATTGCTTTGTATTGGGTATTATTGTCTACGGTGGAGATGAGAAATGCACCATGGCTTGGCTGGATTCATGACTTGGCCGCTCCAGATCCGTATTTCATTTTGCCCTTTATTATGACCGGAACATCGTTATTACAGACTTGGTTAAACCCCACTCCTCCAGATCCAATTCAAGCGAAGATGATGTGGATCATGCCACTGGCTTTTAGTGTTATGTTCTTTTTCTTCCCGGCAGGATTGGTTTTGTATTGGTTAACCAACAACATTTTGTCTATCTCACAACAGTGGCTCATAAACAAAAGACTCGGTGTGTTGAATAAGTAAGTTAAATAGGCTGGGAGATAAATAAGCCCATGTTGTTAAATGAAAAATCCCAGCCAATAATTGCAATTTCTACTGCACAAGGGGTGGGTGCAGTAGGAGTTATTCGCTTAAGTGGATCAAATCTAGGCAATTTTATTCTTGGCTTATTTGGGCGGGAATTATCGCCAAGGGTTGCTAGTTTATGTTCCTTATCAGATCAAGACGGAAGTGCAATCGACCAGCTAATAGCAATTTATTTTCCTGCACCACATAGTTATACCGGCGAGGATGTTTTAGAGCTACAGGGACACGGCGGCCCAGTGCTTTTAAATATGGTGGTGGAGCGATGTATAGATTTCGCAAAGCAAAAAAATCAAGCGCAAGAGACTTATCTGCCCGGACTTCGCATGGCGTATCCCGGAGAATTTAGCGAACGTGCATTTTTGAACTCGAAATTAGATTTGGCCCAAGCAGAAGCAGTAATGGACTTGATAAATGCAAGTACAAAACTAGCCGTTAAAGGGGCGGTGCGATCTCTTAAGGGTGAATTCTCTAAAGAGATTAATGAATTGAAAGCAATGCTTGTAAGCCTAAGAATGATGGTTGAGGCGAGCATTGATTTTCCAGAAGAGGAAATTGACTTTATCAAATCTCAACAAGTTGCAAAACAAGTTGATCAAATTCAATTAAAAATATCTTTAGTCACATTGCGCGCTGAACAGGGTCGTGTGTTGACGCAAGGCATTAATGTAGTCATTGCGGGCCAGCCCAACGCGGGTAAAAGCTCCTTAATGAATGTATTGTCTGGAGAAGAAATCGCAATTGTTACAGATATCGCGGGTACAACGAGGGATGTTTTGAGAGAAACTATATCGATAAACGGTGTTCCTTTTCATGTCTCTGATACAGCTGGATTGCGAGCGCAAAAGGAGCAACTAGATGAGGTTGAAAAAATCGGAATACAACGGGCTTGGGATCGAATAAATGATGCAGATATTTTGATTTATTTGCACGACCTCTCGCGTATAAAAGATACTGAATATATAGATCAAGAACGGTGGATTAAGACAGTAGTACAAGAAAAACAAAAAGAGGGGCTACAAATACTTGATGTTTATAATAAAGTAGATGTAGTAAACGACAACGAATCTTACGAATTTAAAGATGAAAACTTCGTCTCAGTCTCTGCTAAGCAAGGACTGGGAATAGAGGAATTGAAGAAAAAGTTGTTGAATATGGCCGGGTGGCAGTTGAATAACGATGAAGGTCAATATGTGGCAAGGCAAAGACATTTAGACGCATTAAGACGGGTCCAGATGAATGTGTTGAATGCCACGGAATTGATCAATCAAGATGCACCTGCTTTAGAATTTATTGCCGAGGAGTTGAGATTAGCGCAAAATAATTTGAACGAAATAACAGGTGAATTCTCAAGCGACGATTTATTGGGTGAGATTTTCGCCGGCTTTTGTATTGGTAAATAAGCACGCAAATAATGCTCCGTTCTAAGAGTCGGGTAAAAATTAATAAACATCAATTATGATGAAAATAAAAGAAAAATTAAAATCTAAAAATTATGAACAAATTCTGCATCTAGGTCGACAAACACTAGAGGTTGAAGCTAATGCTATTCAAGCTTTGAGAGATAGACTTGATGAACAATTTGTAAATGCAGTCGAGACCATATTAAAAATCAAAGGTCGTGTAGTCGTAATGGGCATGGGTAAAAGCGGACATATTGCAACAAAGATTGCCGCAACTTTAGCCTCTACTGGGACACCTGCAATGTTTGTTCATCCCGCAGAAGCGAGCCATGGTGATTTGGGAATGATAACGGCACAAGATGTGGTTTTGGCATTGTCGAATAGTGGTGAAACGGAAGAAATTACACGCTTGCTGCCTTTGATAAAGAGATTGGGTATATCGTTAATTGCAATTACGGGCAGTACAACTTCTACTTTAGGACGTGAAGCCACTATTTTTATAGATAGCAGGGTAGAAAAAGAAGCTTGCCCCTTAAATTTGGCGCCAACAGCAAGTACGACTGCTCAACTTGCTATTGGGGATGCAATAGCGGTTGCCTTGTTGGATGCAAGAGGATTTAAATCTGAGGACTTTGCTGCATCACATCCTGCAGGGGCACTTGGAAGAAAATTGCTGACCCATGTTAGCGACATTATGAGGAGAGATTCACAGGTTCCTGCGGTTGCACCAAGCGTTAATATGAACGAATTATTGCAAGAGATGAGCAAAAAAGGTCTTGGAGCAACAGCAATTATTGACGATCAGGGGCGCCCCATTGGAATATTTACAGACGGCGATTTAAGACGCCTGATAGAAAAAGGGGTTTCGCTAAAAGACTTATCTGCAAAAGAGGTAATGAAATCTGCTCCTCAAACTATCGGTCAAAATGCTTTAGCAGTTGATGTTGTTGGCATTATGGAGGAGCGAAGCATCAATACATTACTTGTTGTAGATGATTCCGGTATATTAAGAGGTGCATTAAATACCAACGATCTCATGAGAGCGAAAGTTATATAAAAATCATGTTTAAAACAGAGGTTCTTCTCAAGGCGCAGCCCATCAAAGTAGTTTTTTTTGATATTGACGGCGTAATGACGGATGGACGCTTAATTTATTCAGAAAAAGAGGAGACATTAAAACAGTTTAATGTTCTAGATGGTCAGGGCATTAAATGGCTTGAACATGTCGGAATAATTCCAGTGGTTATTTCCGGAAGAACGGGTAAACACGTCGAAAGACGACTGAGAGATCTAGGTATCAGCCGTATTTATTTAGGTGTTGACAAAAAACTGACTGTAGCAAGCCAAGCCTTAATTGACCTCACCCTGGATTGGTCATATGCAGCGGTTATGGGAGATGATTGGGCAGATTTAGAAATGATCATGAAAGCTGAGTTTTCTTGTGCACCTCCAAACGCTCATGCTGAAGTACTAAGTAGGGTAAGCTATGTTACGAAGCAAAAAGGAGGAGAAGGTGCTGTTAGGGAGTTATGCGATTTACTACTGACAGCAAAAGGTAAATATCAATCCTTACTAGATAATGCGCTGGGGCTTGGTGATACAGGTAAATAAAAAATAGTTTCAAATGAAAAGCACCGAAGTATTTAGGAGAAATTGGGAAGGGCTAAGTAGCTACATACCCGTGCTATTGATGCTGTTTTTTGCTATGCTTACTTATTGGTTGTTGCAAATTACACCCAAGGCAAGTATTAAAGAAAATCAGTCACAGCCGCTTCATGAAGAAGATTATTTTATGAAGAAGTTTTCACTTACAACATTTGAAAAAAATGGACAAGTTAAAACTTATGTATTGGGTGAATATGCAAGGCATTATCCAGATACTGATACGATAGAGATTGACTCGCCTCGTTTATATACGCAGTCGGAAGAACGCTCTCATCGTCATCAAAAGGGGGAAGGGACGGCAAATTTAGCTTCAAGTAATTTTGATGCATCTGAGATAGAGCTCAAAGGCAACGTTGTTTTGATTAAGCAAGATTTAATCAACGTAGGAGAACCCCCCGTATTAACCAAAATGAAAGGTGAGTATTTAAAGATAAATACGGACACTGAACAAGTCTCGTCCTCTCAGCCTGTTGAAATTGAAAAGGGATTGAATAAAATGTACGCTAATACTATGAACTATGACAATGTAGATCGTCATTTAAAAATGAGCGGTAATGTTCGAGTTATATTTGCTAAAAAATAAAGAGTGAAAAAAAGGATACTGAGTTATCAGTATCCTTTATTGGGAATTAACGACCGTTGATATTAACGGAAATCGCCACCGCCGCCGTCACGGCGACCGCCGCCACCGTAACCGCCGCCGCCTTCACGACGACCGCCGCCGCCGCCACCACCACCACCGTAACCACCACCGCCACCGCCGTAACCACCGCCACCAGTGCGGGGAGGACGAGCCTCCATTGGGCGTGCTTCGTTTACAACGAGACTTCTGCCACCCAAGGATTGGCCATTCATGCCAGTAATTGCAGCTTGCGCTTCAGCATCGCTACCCATTTCAACAAAGCCAAATCCCTTGGATCTGCCAGTGTCGCGCTCCATCATTACCTTAGCGCTTGTAACGCCACCATATTGCCCAAATGCTTGCTCCAAATCGTTGTCGCGCACAGAATAAGGCAGATTGCCTACGTATAATTTATTGCCCATGAAAGGGACTCCTTGAAACACAGTAAGAAAAGCGATGGAGTCCCGAATGCACCACAAGAAAAACAAAGCGAAGCGCGAAACTAACCGATCACCAGAAACCACGCTTACCGTTAGGTTAATGCGTGTGCTCACATTATGAGGCACAAAAGCCTTTTTATGCTAAGCGTTTTCTCGTAATCCGGCTAAAAAGGCATAAAAAGTAACAAAAACAAGCAATTTGTGGCTAAAAGAGACAGTATCTAGACAAGGAAAACGTAAAACAACTGTAAAAATCTAATTATAAAGAACGAAAAAATAACTATTTGATGAGTAGTATAGGATTATTTGCAGGAAGTACCGTTGATATACTTAATTAAGTTTTGAGCCCCCTAAGTTGAGGTTTAAACAAAATTAAAAACGCTGAGAAAGAAAAATGAGTTTTACTGCAACCCCGCAAGTGATGAGCTTTAATGAGCCACTGTTACTCAGTTCGGGGCAAACTTTGGATCAATACCAACTTGCATATGAAACGTACGGGGTACTCAATGATAGAAAAGACAATGCGGTATTAATTTGCCATGCACTTAATGCCTCCCACCACGTGGCGGGAATCTATAAAAACCAAGGAACAGAGACGCTTGGTTGGTGGGACAACATGATTGGACCAAATAAGCCGGTTGATACAAATAAGTTTTTTGTGATTGGAATCAATAATTTAGGATCTTGTTTTGGTTCTACAGGGCCGATGGATATAAATCCAAAAACTAAAAAAAATTGGGGAGCTGAATTCCCCGTGTTGACCGTAGAAGATTGGGTGCGTTCTCAAGAAAGATTAGTGAGTGCGTTGGGTATTAAGAGCTTGCAAGCTGTTATGGGGGGGAGTTTGGGTGGAATGCAAGCATTGAGTTGGAGTTTAGTATTTCCAGATAAAGTTAATCACTCAGTAGTGATAGCGAGTGCACCAAATCTTAATGCTGAAAATATTGCATTTAATGAAGTTGCAAGGCGTGCAATAGTCAACGATCCCGATTTTCATGGCGGTAATTTTTACGAACACAATGTAATTCCTAAAAGGGGTCTGAAAATTGCTCGCATGGTTGGGCACATTACATACTTGAGTGATGATGTGATGAATTCAAAGTTTGGTAGATCATTGAAAAATGAAGAGATTAAATATTCAACACAAGATGTGGAGTTCCAAATAGAGAGTTACCTCAGATATCAAGGAGAAAAGTTTAGTGAATATTTTGATGCAAATACATATTTACTAATTACACGAGCGCTTGATTATTTTGATCCTGCTAAAGACTCTGGTAATAACTTAACCAAAGCTTTTGAAAAAAGCAGAGCTGATTTTTTGGTGATCAGTTTCAAGACAGATTGGAGATTTTCCCCTGCAAGGAGCAGAGAAATTGTGCGAGCACTTATTGATAATAAGCGCTGTGTAAGTTATGCGGAAATAGACGCCCCGCATGGACACGATGCCTTCTTGCTTGAGGATGAGCGTTATATGGCTTTGGTTCGTTCATATTTTGATGGAATTAGTAAAAAAATTAATTCAGTGGAGAAGGTATGAATAAGCAAGCCTTTATAGAGTGTATAGCGAAGTTAATTCCACGTGGTAGTAGGGTCCTAGATTTAGGTTGTGGTGATGGTGCTTTGCTCAGCTATCTTCAAACTCACCGAGATTGCACTGGGTACGGGGTGGAGATCGACGACAAAAATGTATTGGCATGCGTTCAAACAGATGTCCAAGTTATTCAATTAAATTTGGATGAAGGCTTGACAATGTTTGCGGACCAATCATTTGATGTCGTTCTACAGATAGACACATTGCAACATCTTAGAAACGCGGAAACAATGCTTTTGGAGACCATTAGAGTTGGCAGATTAGGAATAGTAACGTTTCCTAATTTTGCCCATTGGCCAAACCGTTTGAGTATCTTGGCGGGACGCATGCCAGTGACAAAACGTCTTCCTTATCAGTGGTACGACACGCCAAATATTAGAGTAGGTACGCTCTCTGATTTTAGTGGTTTAGCTTATAAAAACGACATAAAGATATTAGATTCTTTTGGTATCAAAGATGCAAAACAGATTCGAGTGTTTCCAAATTTTAGGGCACCAACTGCAGTATTTAAGATAGAAAAGAAGTAATCACAAAATATTCAAAGTAGCTACTGTCGCTATAGCAGCCGTTTCTGTTCTAAGTGTTCGGTCTCCCAAACTAACAGGTAAAAAGTGGTGGGTTTTTAATGCTTCTTCTTCAAGGGAGCTCCAACCACCCTCTGGACCAACTGTAATTAAAAAAGAGCCTTCAAATTTATTGGGTAAACTTTTGATTCTTTCAAGCTCTTTAAGGAGTGGCTCGGAGCCTGTGGAAAGGGTGAAATACCACCGAATAATATTTTCCCGATCCGATAGAGTTTTGAGCCATTGCATGAAGGTTATGGGAGATTCGATGACGGGAGCGCGATTGCGACCACATTGAGAACAAGCTGCGTGAGCGATTGCATTCCAGTGTAAAAGTTTCTTGTCTCCGCGCTCGGGGTTTAAGCGCACAACATTATGTTGCGTCATGAGGGGGGTTAACTTGGACAAGCCTAGTTCTGTAGCTTTTTCAATTAGCCATTCCATGCGCTCATTTGCGGGCATACCAATTGCTAAATGAACTGATAACCTAGACTCCCGCTCAATGGGTAGAAATTTAATGATTTGAGCAAAAACGTCCTTACGAGTCATCTCCACAACGATTGCTTCGAATTCACCGCCCTCTCCGTTAAAAAGAGTAATTTTTGACCCCGGTTGAAGTCTAAGTACCTGAACGTGTCGTGCCGCTTCTTGGGGGAGTTCATAGCGGTCTTGTACGACCAGGGGGGAATTACAGAAAATCCGGGGCATTTGAATTAATTTAAATTAGAGTCTTCCAAACGAATAGGATTGACTCGTTGGTGTATTTTCAAGTTTATCAATCAGGCGTATAAGAGGAAACAATTCCCTGTATCGTTGTGCTGTATTCCTGATGTAGTTTATAAAGCGTGGTGCATCTGCAAGATATTTGGGTTTGTTATCTCTAATCGTTAACCTAGCGAATATACCTGCAACTTTGAGGTGTCTTTGAAGACCCATCCATTCAACCGCTCGCCAAAACTCGCCAAAGTCATCCGACCAGCCGTTAGCGTCAATAATGCCAGTTCTTCTGATACGCTCCCAAAAACGGACAGTCACATCGAGCACAAACTCTTCAGACCAACTACAAAATGCGTCACGCATGAGGCTTGCAATATCGTAGGTAATAGGACCTATGACAGCATCTTGAAAATCTAAAACCCCTAACCGCTCTTCACTAAGATTAGAAGGAATCATTAAATTGCGAGTCATAAAGTCTCGATGCACAAATACATTAGGAGCGCTCAAGTTGGATTTAATGATGACTTGGAAACTAGAGGAAAGAATGTTTTGTTGCTCTTGGGTAAGCGATATACCCTTATGTTGGGTTAGATACCAGTCTGGAAATAAATTTAATTCTCGTTGTAAAAGAGTTTCATCGTAGTTTGGCAATATATGAGGAGCACGTACTTTTTGAAGTAGTACAAGGGCATCAATAGCGCGAAGAAAGGGACTTAAGTGAGGTGTTAGGTTTGGCGTAGTGAGATCAAATTCGTGACCAATCTCCTGCAACAAGGTATGTGTACCTAAATCAGATAAAAGCAAGAAACCGTGGGCCTTATTCCAATTTAAAATATCTGGCACCAAAAGCCCGGAATTCTTTAATAAAGTGGCAATGGATACAAAGGAGTTGCAATCTTCCTTTTCTGGCGGGGCATCCATAATAATGAAGGACTTTGGGGGGGAGTCTTGACTAATTAATCGAAAATAGCGCCTAAAACTTGCATCAGCAGAGGCAAGCCCTAGAGTGCTGATATCTAAAGAAAACTCCTTCGTGCATTTGGCAAGCCAAGTATCAAAAAGCTGTAGCCGAGTTGGATCTGCCCAGGCAATAGGGCTTAAGTGGGGTTTATTGACAGACATATGGTGATAAATGCTTAAATTTTCTAAAAAGCTCGGGGATAATCGGAATTCTACAAATCTGCTCTTACTTTAATGCAAGAAGAGCTGTTGCCCGAGCTATCATAGTCATTTCATGCCATTTTTCTGCAGAATTCTTTCTTTTTTGGGAATAGTCGCTTCCACACAAGGCTTGTGGGCTCAGACTTTGTCGTTAAAAGAGTCGGAATCGATTGAGATGATTACTCCGGGTGTAAAGGTTGAACATTACGGCTCAAAGAGTGAAGCACCCAATACCCGTCCACTTGTTTTAAAGCCAAGTGCTTTGCTGCGTGAAAAAGACTTAGCTAACACGCAAGCCTTATTACCTACCTACGTTCAAAGTGATTCAATTGACGATCAACCGGGTGAGCCAACACGCCTAGACGGCAACGTGGTTTTAAGGCGTGGAAATACATTATTTAAAGCTGACCATATTCAGTATTCAAGCCTTACTGACAAGTTAAAGGCACAAGGGGCTGTATCCTTAAACAAGGCCGGCGATCTATTTAGGGGAACGGATTTAGATATTGAGATCGATAGCTCAGTGGGGTTTTTTATAGCAACCGACTATCAATTGCTAAAAAATAGGGCGTACGGTAGTGCTGAAAAAATAGACTTTATAGATGACAAACAAAAGGTAATTCACAATGCGACTTACACAACTTGTCAAGCTAAACCAGGACCGAGTTGGGCGCCTGCTTGGTTGTTAAGGGCGGACACGTTGAATTTAAACAGTCAGACCAGCATAGGAAAAGCCGAGGATGCAAGGTTAGAGCTAAAAGATTTTCCAAACGTACCGCTACCATCTTTTAGTTTTCCGTTGACTCATGAACGTAAATCCGGATTTTTACCACCCATGGGGGGCGTTGATAACGTAAATGGAATTCAATATGGGCAACCTTACTATTGGAATATAGCGCCAAATAGGGATGCAACGATTACCCCAACCTACTGGAGCAAAAGGGGTCTGGATGTAAGTACGGAATTTAGATACTTGGAGGGAGCAAGTGGGCAAGAACGAGGGCAAGTTTTCTTCAACTATTTACCAAATGATCAACTCAGAGACAATACAAACCGATGGGGATATAGTCAACAACACAACGGTGGCGCAAGTTTAAGCGATCCCTCAATGGGCAAGTTGGCCTATTCTTTGAATGTTAACAAGGTAAGTGACAATTTGTACTGGCAAGACTTCCCAGGAGGTACCGGGCAGTTGGCGTCACAACTTTTGCCCGAGGATTTCAGCGCTACATGGTCCGTACAAAACTTAGTAACAACAGTTAGGACATTAAAGTGGCAATTGCTCCAGGTGGCAACTACACCAATCACTCCGCCCTATGACTTACTACCAGAGCTCAACTCAAAATATACGCTGAATAATTTAAACGGCTTTAATTTAGCATTAGAGGGAGATTACTCAAACTACAAGTCGGATCGGTGGTATGCCTGTCAACAAGGGACAACGGACTGTCAACCCAATGCACAACGCGTTTACGGATTAACAAAGTTGAGTTATCCACTAATAAACGAGTATGGGTATTTAACGCCTAAGTTTATGCTTCACGCGAGGTCGTATGATTTTGATACGCCAATTACTGCGACAGGTTCGTCAACTGCAAACGTAACTGTCCCAACATTTAGTTTAGATAGCGGGGTTACATTTGAGCGGGGATTAGATTTATTTGGAAAAGCATGGACACAGACGTTTGAACCTCGTGCGTTTCTTGCTTACACACCATTTAGAAATCAGAACTACTTACCTGTATACGATTCAAGTACATATGACTTTAATTATGATTCGATATTTACGGAAAATGCATTCTCTGGAAATGATAGGATATCGGACACCAAGATGGTTGCTATAGGAAGTGCCTCTCGATTAATTGATGCAGATAATGGATTCGAGTATGCACGCTTAGGCATTGCTCAGCGCATTCAGTTGCACGACCAAGATATTTACCTACCGACTAACCCAGTTCCCACAACGGGAAGATTTAGCGATTTTTTGATCGGTGGTACTTTGAACATGAATGAGAAATGGAAGTTAGACTCTGCATATGAATATAACCCCCAAACGTCTCAGTCAGATTTATCTTCAGGAAATATCAGATACAGCCCGACAAATTACAGGTTGATAACAGCGGGATTTAGATTTGATAGACAACTTAGCGCTAATATGCTTGATATGGCATGGCAATGGCCGATTAATGATTTGTGGGGGGATAAAGGGGTCGATAATGGCCCTGGACGTGGGTTGGGTGAGAATAGGTGGTACACGGTGGCGAGGATAAACTATAACAAAGACACCGCCCAAATAGGAGATGCTATTGTTGGTTTGGAGTATGACGCAGGATGTTGGTTGGGAAGAATAGCTTTGCAGCGTATACAAATTACCTCTACGACTGTGAATCAAAGCATCATGTTTCAAATCGAGTTTGATGGATTCTCCAAAGTGGGATCAACACCCTTCTCATTGCTTAAGCAAACAATTCCTAGGTATCAAAATTTAAGAGATCCTTTAGCTGACCCTAGTCGGTATGCTAATTATTGATGAAAAAAATGAATATAAATAAAAACAAATTAAAGCATATTTCTTTCCTTACATTGGTGATGTGGGTGGGTGCTTTGCAACAAGCCGGGGCGCAAGGACTAAAGCTGCAAGGAATGTCTGCGCCAGGGGCGGATGCAGTAAATTTATCGAACCCTGTGTCAGCCGGACAAGCCGGTACCAATTCAGGAAAGTCAGGGCTGCGCTCAACCTCGCAACCAAAAGCACTAAAGACCGAGGGCGCTCCTTTAGAGGAGCCATCAGGAGTTGGCAGTTTGTTGGAGCCGGGACAAACTGCGGCTGAATTAGAAAAGGAATATTCAGACTTTATTGTTGCAATCGTGGACAGCGAACCCATTACGAATAGGGAGGTCAATCAACGCGCTCAAGAGCACCTTGAACAAATCAAGCAACAAGGCACGTTACTACCTCCTAGAGATACATTACTCAGCAAAACTTTGGAAGAATTAATTCTAGAGAAGGCGCAGTTGCAAATAGCACTTGAGACGGGGCTTGGCGTAACGGATGATGAAGTTTTACAGGCCCAACTCGGAATAGCCGAGAGAAATGGGATTACCTTAGAGCAGTTATATGCTCAGTTAAGGTTGCAGGGACAAAGCGTAGAACAGTACAAAACTCGACTTCGTCAACAAATGATTTTGCAAAAATTGAGAGACCGGGAGGTTCTTTCAAAAGTTCGTATTACTGATTTAGAGGCAGATCAATTTTTGTTAGAACAACAGAAAAAAGGTGCAAGTACTTCTCAGTTAATCAATTTATCGCAGATTCTTATAAGTGTGCCAGACGGAACTGCTGATGCGCAACTGGGACCTTATCAAACAAAAGCCTCAGAGATTCTTCAAAAAATTAAAGCGGGAGCTGATTTCTCGGAATTGGCCAAAACCAACTCTGACGCATTAGATAGCAAGAACGGTGGAGTGATGGGTCTCAGACCAGAGAGTCGTTACCCATCACTTTTTATTAATGCTATAAAAAATACAAAGGTTGGACAAGTGGTTGGTCCTATTCGCTCAGGGGCTGGCCTGCACATTTTGTTGGTAAACGATAGGCAACAAGGAGACGGGGAGGCTGCTTTCGTAACACAGACGCACTCAAGACACATTCTATTAAGACCCGGAAGTGAACTTAGTCAAAACGCGGCGAGAGCCAAGTTAGCCGAATTTAAAAGAAAGATTGAACGCGGAGAATCGGATTTTGCGTTATTGGCCAAAGAGTTCTCACAAGACGGTAGTGCGAGTGCTGGTGGCGATTTGGGTTGGGCTTCGCCAGGACAATTTGTACCTGAATTTGAAGCTGTAATGGGTAAATTATCTCCAGGACAAATTGCAGATCCTTTTATTTCTCGCTTTGGTGTTCACTTAATTCAAGTATTGGAGCGAAAGCAAGCCCCTATTTCTTTAAAAGAAAGACGCGATGCGGCGCGAAAAATAATGCAAGATAAAAAGTTTGAAGAAAGTTATTCTAATTGGGAGCGTGAAGTGCGTGGGCACGCTTTTATAGAGTACAAAGATGCTCCTTTATGAGTCCCTTTCAGTCAACGCCCAATGAGGAATTGAGTTGAAACACATCCCTCGAAAGCGGTTTGGCCAGCATTTCTTAGTAGACCAAGGGGTTATTGAGCAAATCATAGATGCTATAGGTCCGAACAAAGCGGACCAGATGATTGAAATAGGCCCGGGCATGGGAGCGATGACACAACCGCTTTTAAAAAAAATAGGCCATTTGTGCGTGATTGAATTAGATAAAGACTTGGTGCGAAGTTTAGAGCTGAATCCCTTGTTAAAAGTGGTTTCATCCGACGTTCTTAAGGTCCGTTTTGATGAACTTGCACTAGAGATATTTGAGGAAAAACTCTCAAAAAATCCAGCAGCGCAGAGTACTTTAATAGCCTCTCCAAGGCGAGAGGCTGCTCAACTTCGGATTGTTGGTAATTTGCCTTACAACATTTCTACGCCCATACTGTTTCATTTGTTAGATTTTGTGGAGGTCGTACAGGACCAGCACTTTATGCTTCAAAAGGAGGTAGTACAGCGAATGGTTGCAAATCCCGCAACAGCTGATTTTGGTCGGTTAAGCGTCATGTTGCAGTGGCGCTATGAGATGATATCTTTACTCGATGTAGAGCCAGACTCTTTTGACCCACCCCCAAGAGTTCGCAGTGCAGTGGTCAAAATGACGCCTCGTTCAAACCCAGCGCAATTAGATTTTGGTGTATTTCAAAATTTGGTTCAAGTGGCCTTTAGTCAACGGCGTAAGTTATTGAGGCATACCTTAGGGCGTTGGTTGGAGGAACGTCAATTTGACGGTGAATTTGATTTGAAAAGGCGTGCCGAAGAGGTAAGCGTTGCGCAATATATTTCGCTTGCCCAGGCAATCAAAAAATAAGCCCCCCAAACCTTTAGTTTAGGGGGCTTGAATGAGAGGTTTATAAACTAATTGACTTGGGCCAATTAAGCGTGAAGTCGCTCCTGCATTTTCTCTTTGGTTTGGGTGAGCGCTTTAGGCAAATGATAGGAGAGTTGATCAAAGAGCTCACTGTGTAGTTTAAGCTCGTCCATTAAAAGCGATTTGTCCGTGTTCGTTACTTGTTCAAATTTAGATACATCAAAGTCAAGCCCATCCCAGTTAATTTCCGAGTAGGAAGGGCTTATTCCAAAGGCATGTTCAACACCTTTTACGCGTCCTTCAATTCGGTCAATCATCCACTTTAATACGCGCATGTTTTCGCCGTAACCGGGCCATACAAATTTACCATTAGGTCCTTTTCTAAACCAATTGGTCGTAAAAATCTTGGGCAAATTTGCACCCGCTGCAGTCAGTTTCTCTCCCATATCCAGCCAATGCTGGAAATAGTCGCTCATGTTGTAGCCGGTAAATGGCAGCATGGCAAAGGGATCGCGCCTAACAACACCTTGTGCGCCGGTTGCCGCCGCAGTTGTTTCAGAACCCATGGTGGCTGCCATATAAACACCCTCTGTCCAGTCACGTGCTTGGGTAACGAGCGGTACCGTAGTCGAGCGTCTGCCACCAAAGATGAATGCATCAATTGCTACGCCCTTAGGATCATCCCAGGCACTGTCAATTGCTGGATTGTTTATTGCTGGAACAGTAAAGCGAGCGTTGGGGTGAGCTGCTTTTGCACCTGTGGATTGGGCTATCTCAGGGGTCCAATCTTTCCCTTGCCAATCAATGCAGTGTGCAGGTTGTGGTCCCATACCTTCCCACCAAACATCGCCGTCATCGGTCAATGCAACATTGGTAAAGATAACGTTTTGATGCAAACTCTTCATGCAATTGGGATTGGTTTCGTAGTTTGTACCTGGAGCAACTCCAAAGTATCCTGCCTCAGGGTTTATGGCATATAGGCGCCCATCTTGTGCGGGTTTAATCCAAGCTATATCGTCTCCAATGGTCGTGACTTTCCAGCCCTCAAAGCCTTTAGGCGGAATGAGCATTGCAAAGTTTGTTTTTCCACAGGCACTTGGGAAGGCGGCTGCGACATGGTATTTTTTCCCCTCGGGGGACGTTACGCCCAAAATTAACATGTGTTCTGCAAGCCACCCTTCATCGTGTCCCATGATGGATGCGATGCGCAGTGCAAAGCATTTTTTACCTAAAAGTGCATTACCACCGTAGCCTGAACCGAAAGACCAAATCTCACGAGTTTCAGGGTAGTGAACAATGTATTTTGTTTTATTACAAGGCCAGGTTGTATCCTTTGCTCCGTTTTGAAGCGGCGCTCCTACGGTATGCACACAAGGTACAAACTCACCGTTCGGGCCGAGCACATCGTACACGGGCTTGCCCATACGAGTCATCATCCTCATATTAACGGCAACGTAGGGACTGTCAGATAACTCAATACCAATGTGAGAAATAGGACTATTAAGTGGTCCCATGGAGAAGGGAACAACGTACATTGTTCGACCATTCATACAACCATCAAAAAGAGGATGAAGTGTTTTACGCATCTCAGCAGGGCTAACCCAGTTGTTGGTTGGGCCTGCCTGATTCTTATCCTGAGAGCAAATGAAGGTCCTGTCTTCTACTCGCGCCACATCACTAGGGTCTGAACAGGCTAAATAAGAGTTGGGACGTAGTTTAGGATTTAATTTCTTAAAGGTGCCGTTTTGGACGAGTAAATCGCACAAATGTTGATATTCTTCCTCGCTACCGTCACACCAGTGAATTGCACTGGGTTTGCAAAGAGCCACCATATCTGAGACCCAAGCGATGAGTTTGGCATTTTTAACATGAGGCGGCGCATTAACTGCAATATGGGGATGAGTGGGTGCATTCATAGAGAGAGTCTCCTACCGGAAGTTATTGAAGGAAAACCACCTGCTGTGCGTACACCACAAGTTGGAGTATTAAGGTTTACCTTCAACTACTTTATTAAAAAAAGTGAACGAATTCTAAGTCCCAATAAGCGGATAGCTATCGGGGAAAACATGGGCTGTAACCCAGTTTGAGCCAAAAAGTATTAGTTGATTTAGGCAGTCGTGCTGAACCAGTGCTAATTAAGGAATGTCCCTAATTAATAAGGGCTAGCACATGCAACTAATTAGGCCATGAAAACGGCAATAAAAGCCAATAGAAAAATCAAAATACCGCCTGCGATGGGCAAAACTATTGGCATGAGGGGAACGATAGACTCGATTACATCTTCTTCGTGTGAATCATGCGCGGAGGTCGTATTTTGAGATGACATAAGTAGATACCTTGAAACATAAAACTTAGTCAATTATTTTATGCTTTTCTCGAATAAATTTCAATTGTTTTGAATTAAATAGCGAAGAATCTAGACTTTTTAAAGAGGCTATGATTTAGAAACAGAGGCGAGCGCGTATTTTGTGCGATCAAGGGGGATAAATTGATCGTCTCACGGCGGTGGGGATTGGTCAGGAGACCTTTTACAATGCAACTATGAAGTTTAAAAATATAAGTTATACCAGAGGACAGGCATTGCCTGAAATCTTAACGCAACGTATCGCCATCTTAGACGGGGCAATGGGTACGATGATCCAACGATTTAAGTTGACGGAAGAAAATTTTAGAGGGCAAAGATTCAAAGACTTTCACAAAGATGTGAAGGGTAACAATGAACTACTTAGTCTTTCGCGACCAGACATTATTTCGGATATTCACAAAGGATATTTAGCTGCTGGGGCGGATCTAATAGAGACAAACACATTTGGTGCAACGACTATCGCTCAAGGCGATTACGATATGCAGCAGTTGGCGAAAGAGATGAATTTAGAGTCGGCGCGTTTGGCTAAGGCGGCTTGCGATGAGTTTTCTACACCAGAGAAGCCGCGGTTTGTGGTGGGGGCACTAGGACCAACACCCAAAACAGCAAGCCTATCTCCTGATGTCAATGATCCTGGCGCTCGTAACGTTACCTTTGAAGAGCTCAGGCAGGCATACTACGAACAGGTTGAAGCCTTAGTCCAAGGTGGGGTGGATGTGTTAATGGTCGAGACCATATTTGATACTTTGAATGCAAAAGCAGCATTATTTGCAATTGAGGAGTATTTTGAAGCCTCAAATGAGAGGTTACCATTGATTATTAGCGGAACAGTTACGGATGCATCGGGGCGCATTTTAAGTGGTCAAACAGTGACTGCTTTTTGGAACAGTATTCGTCACGCTCAACCTTTAGCTGTTGGCCTCAACTGCGCCTTAGGCGCGGCTTTGATGCGCCCTTATATGCAAGAGTTGTCAAAAGTTGCGGATGATACTTTTATCAGCTGCTACCCCAATGCTGGATTACCCAATCCGATGAGTGACACTGGCTTTGATGAAACTCCAGAAGTGACAAGTCGTTTATTGCACGAGTTTGCTGCTAGCGGGTTAGTGAATATTTTGGGGGGATGCTGCGGGACAACGCCAGACCATATTAGCGCAATTGCACTTAATGTAGAGAAACTCGAAGCCAGAAAGCTTGGCAAGAGAAATTTTTATTCCGATTAGGGTTAAAATTTGCTAACTCAAGGGGCGTTGCATCAAATATTTTTTGACAGGCTTGGGTTAATTAAGAATTAAACGACGCTCACCTGTGCCAATTTTTACCAGGTGAGTGTGTATGAAAAGTCAGAATATTCCTCCGTTAAGACTCTCGGGGCTTGAGCCGATCAGCATAGATCAAAATAGCTTATTTATAAATATAGGTGAGAGAACAAACGTAACGGGTTCTAAAGCTTTTGCAAGAATGATTCTCAATGAGGAATATGAACAAGCACTTGCCGTTGCTCGTCAACAAGTAGAGAACGGCGCGCAGATCATCGACATAAACATGGATGAGGCCATGCTTGATAGTCAAGCAGCGATGGTTAAATTCTTAAACCTACTTGCCTCTGAGCCAGACATAGCAAGAGTGCCAATCATGGTCGACAGCTCAAAATGGTCGGTTATAGAGGCTGGTTTGCGTTGTCTTCAGGGCAAAGGAATTGTGAACTCAATCAGCATGAAAGAGGGCGAAAAAGAGTTTATTCGCCAAGCCAAACTGATAAAACGCTACGGCGCAGCGGCAGTGGTGATGGCATTTGATGAAAAGGGACAAGCAGATACATATCAAAGAAAAATAGAGATCTGTCAGCGCGCGTACACACTTCTTACAAATGAAATCGATTTTCCTGCGGAAGATATTATTTTCGACCCCAATATATTTGCAGTGGCTACGGGGATTGAGGAGCACAACAACTACGCGGTTGATTTCATCAACGCAACCCGTTGGATTAAAGAGAATTTACCCGGTGCCAAAGTATCAGGGGGCGTATCAAATGTAAGCTTTTCTTTTAGGGGAAATGATCCCGTCCGAGAGGCAATTCATACGGTCTTTTTGTACCATGCTATCAAGGCCGGAATGGACATGGGGATTGTTAACGCTGGAATGGTGGGGGTTTATGATGATTTAGATTCAACACTGCGCGAGCGAGTAGAAGACGTGATCCTTAATCGGCGAGTTGACTCGGCTGAACGCCTAATCGAGATAGCAGAACAAGCAAAGGGACAGGCAAAGGACGCGGGAGAAAAAAACAGTTGGCGAGGAACACAGGAGGCGCCTGTTAGTGTTTCCCAGCGTCTTTCGCACGCACTAGTTCACGGCATTACAGAGTTCATCACTGAAGATACAGAAGAGGCTTATCAAGAGATTTTGGCCCGAGGGGGACGCCCACTTCATGTGATTGAGGGTCCTTTGATGGACGGTATGAATGTTGTTGGGGATTTATTTGGGCAGGGCAAAATGTTTTTGCCGCAAGTGGTTAAATCCGCCCGGGTGATGAAGCAAGCGGTTGCACATTTGATTCCGTATATTGAGGAAGAAAAATTGCGCCAACAAGCAGCGGGCGAGGAAGTAAGAAGCAAGGGCAAGATAGTAATCGCAACGGTTAAAGGCGACGTTCATGATATTGGCAAAAATATTGTGACTGTTGTCTTGCAATGCAATAATTTTGATGTCATCAATATGGGTGTCATGGTCCCTTGTCATGAAATCTTGGCTCAGGCTAAGGTTGAGGGAGCTGACATCATTGGGCTCTCGGGATTAATTACGCCTAGCTTAGAGGAAATGCAGCACGTTGCAAGTGAGATGCAAAAGGACGATTATTTTCGGATCAAAAAAATCCCATTGTTAATCGGTGGAGCAACGACCAGTCGAGTGCATACCGCAGTTAAGATTGCCCCGCATTACGAGGGCCCTGTTGTTTATGTACCAGATGCTTCAAGGAGTGTGGGTGTAGCGCAGGGACTTTTGTCTGAACATGCCAGTGCTTACATAGCAGAATTAAACTTAGACTACGCAAGAGTTAGGGAGCAGCACGCAAACAAGAAACAAACGCCTTTAGTCCCATTAGAGAGTGCAAGAACCAATAAGGCAATAGTTGATTGGAAAAACTACAGGCCAACACGACCAAAATTTACAGGAAGAAGGGTATTTAAAAACTTTAACCTCGCCGAGTTAGAGCAATACATAGACTGGGGCCCGTTTTTTCAGACCTGGGATCTTGCAGGTCCCTACCCCGCAATTTTAAAAGATGAAGTCGTTGGCGCAGAGGCCGTGCGACTAATGAGCGATGCAAGACGGATGTTGACGCGCTTAGTAGATGGGCGTTGGTTAACAGCGCAGGCAGTCATTGGCTTATATCCAGCCAATCAAGTGGGGGATGATATTGTTGTGTGGCAAAACGAAGAGCGTCGTGATCCATTGTTCACCTGGTTTGGTTTAAGACAGCAAACACAAAAACCACAAGACCGTCCTAATAGGTGCTTATCTGATTTTATTGGACCAGTCGGGGTCAAAGACTATGTAGGAGTTTTTGCAGTGACTGCAGGTATCGGAGTCGAGACCAGAGATAAAATTTTTATGGACGATCATGACGACTATAGCGCAATCATGTTCAAAGCCCTCGCCGATCGTTTGGCAGAGGCTATGGCAGAGTGCATGCACGCTCGAGTCAGAACGGATTTGTGGGGATATAGTGCCAATGAATCCTTAACCTCTCAAGAGCTAATTGCTGAAAAATACGTGGGCATAAGGCCGGCCCCAGGATACCCGGCTTGTCCAGATCATAGTGTTAAGCAAGATATATTTTCTGCGTTGCAATGTGGTGAGATTGGAATGTCTTTAACTGAGAGCCTAGCAATGAGTCCTGCCGCAAGTGTGTGCGGCTTCTATATTGCACACCCTGATGCTAAATACTTTAATGTGGGGCGTATTGGCTCAGACCAGTTGAGAGATTTGGCGGCAAGACAAGGAATTGAAGAAAAACAATTACAGAAAATGTTGGCCCCCAACTTGTGAAACTAGAACTTAATGTGTAAGGAGATGGGAGATAAGGAATTTTTATATCGCTACTTATTGGGCAATTAAAAAAGTCTAAATTATTGAAAGCACAAGTTGAGAGGAAATCTTGAGGTTTAGATAAAACGTGAGAGAATAAAAAAGATGCAATCACTTTAGGTTGCAAACAAGATGAAGAATACAGTAAACGAGCGGGAGTTTTTATGAAATTAAAAAAATCAGTCGTAGCATTATTTGTGATGACCACTTGGGCCAGCGTTACAGTCTTTGCTCAATCTACAACCGCTGAATCTGAGTCAACACTGACTTACAACGTTGGTCTAGTGTCGGATTACAGATACCGCGGAATATCTCAAACGGGGCGCAAAGCAGCACTCCAATTTGGAGAAGACTACGCTGATAAAAGTGGATTTTATGTCGGTAATTGGAACTCCACTATAGAGTGGATTAAAGATACCGCAGACACATCAACGGTTTCAAATCAGTCGGCAAAAGGTCCTTTGGAGATGGATTTTTACGGCGGATACAAAAGCTCAATTACTGAGTTAATTGGTTACGATGTTGGCTTACTGGAATATTATTATCCTAGTAGTAATCTGTCGGGGGTAACAAACAAATACAACGGTGTATCTGCTGGTTTTTCAAACGCTAGTTCTACGGAGATTTACGGTGCAGTTAGCGCCGGCGCTTTCACATTAAAGTTTTCTGATTCCATTACTAATTTATTCGGATATATCGGCACTAAAAACAGTCGGTATGTTGACATAAGTTATAGCCTTGATTTAAGTGATGGGTGGTCAAGTATTATTCATTACGGCAACCAAAGTATGAAGGCTTCTAATGCTGCGCAGGTAACTTCAGGCGTAACTGACTATAACGATTTCTCGGCCTCTATTGCGAAAGATTTTGGAGGTGTGGTTGTGAGCGGTACCGTCATAGCGACTGACTGGTCAAAACGAGGGTCACACATCAACGATACATTATTCGGTTCAGGAACAACCAACATAGCGGGTGATACAGTTGTTTTGGGCATTAAGAAGAACTTTTAACTTCCATATTATTTAAACTCAGGGGTTTTCATGAAATTGATTACTGCAATTATTAAGCCTTTCAAACTTGATGAGGTAAGGGAGGCGTTATCTGCAATCGGGGTACAGGGTATTACGGTAACGGAGGTTAAAGGTTTTGGAAGACAAAAAGGACATACTGAGCTTTACCGGGGTGCAGAGTACGTTGTAGATTTTTTACCTAAGGTTAAGATAGAAGCCGCGGTTCAATCCGAATTGCTCGAGCGCGCTATAGAGGCTGTAGAAACCGCAGCTAGGACGGGGAAAATCGGGGACGGGAAAATATTTGTATCTAATTTAGAACAGGCGGTTCGTATTAGAACGGGCGAAACTGGAAGAGAAGCACTTTAATCCCTTTTTTACCTTACTCTACGGTGCGACAGCAAATTGAACTCTCGTTGTGGCTGTCTCTTAATGAACGGGGCTTGCTCAGTTGAAACAATATGATATTTAGAGTGGACAAAGCCAAGCCAATAGCTCATACTGCAATCATTAGTTGGCTTTCATTAAGGTGAGAGATGAACAAAGGCATAGTACTTAAAAACGATCACTTACGTTGTTGTATAAGAGCTGACTTAGGCGGCTCTATAGTTAGTCTAGAAATGGATGGACGCCCCGTACTAAGGGCTGTAGAGGCATCAAATATAACAAACGCAAGGCAAGCCGGTAGCTTTGCGCTAGTGCCTTTTTCCAATCGCATTGCACATGCAACATTGCAGTGGATGGGCACTGATCATCCTTTAATTCGTAATAATGCGGATGAGCCACATGCTATACACGGGATTGGTTGGCAACGGCCTTGGACGGTATTGGAGCAAAGCGAGGAGTTCACACTACTGTCTTATGAACACCGAGCAGATGGCGGATGGCCGTTTGCATTTGATGCCTCCCAAGCCATTCAATTGAAAGGGCAAGAATTACATCAAACATTATCCATAACTAATCAAGATACTAAGCCTACTCCTGTGGGTTTGGGTTGGCATCCCTATTTCATAAAAAGAAAAAATACGCAAATTGAGTTCAGTGCCACATCAAAATGGGAAATGGGGGAGGACAAATTACCCACTCATAGAGTTGCTTCAACAGGAATGCATCAGGCATGTTCAAATTTAGCGATAGACCATTGTTTCGAGGGTTGGGTTGACACCTTAAAAATAGAAGATGAACAATTTGCAATTAAGGTGAAATCAAACCTACACCGCTTAGTTATTTATACGCACCCAGGCCTAGATTCAATTGCAGTGGAGCCTGTTAGCCATGTGAATAATGCAATCAATATGAATGTATTAAGACCGGATTTGGAAAACAAGTACGGCATAACGGTTCTTGAGCCAGGAGAATCTATTAGTGCTTATATGAGTATCGAAATAGAGAAAGGCTCCGTTTAAAGGAGCCTTGTAAGAGAGGGTTGTATTGATTCGGTTGTTATGAAGGGCTCTTCAAAACGGAATATCATCATCCATATCGTCAAATCCTGTTTTGGCTGCTGGTTTGTTTGTGGCCTCAGAGCGGGGAGCACTGGAGCTAGGCATTGAGCGAGGAGCTTGGCCCTCTTCTGAGGAAGAGTGTGTCGTACCGCCACCGCCTTCGCGACCACCTAGTAGTTGTAATTCAGTTGCAATGATATCAACAGTGTTTTTTTCGATTCCATCTTTGTCGGTGTACTTGCCGTATTTGAGCCTCCCCTCAACATAGACGGGACGTCCTTTTTTTACGTACTCTCCTGCAATTTCTGCAAGTCGATCGTAAAAAGTAACTCGGTGCCATTGAGTGTCATCAATGTATTCACCGCTTGCTTTGTCTTTGCGTTTAGATGAAGTTGCAATACTAATGTTAGCAACTGCCTGGCCTGATGGCAGGTATCTAATCTCCGGATCGCGACCACAGTTGCCTACTAGAATAACTTTATTTACAGATGCCATATACGCCTTGAATTTCACATTGAGGATGCTCAGATTATGACTGGATTAGGGTCGAAATAACAGATTACAAAATGAAGAAATGATACAAATGCATCAATAGTGAGAAAAAAGTGAACAATCTTTGACCTCAAAAGGGATTTTTAAAGTCCCGAATCCATTCGCGAACAGAACAAACAAAATGAGTTTGTAACTCGGGTAGTTGAATCGTTAGATAAACAATGGAAATCAAATTGGACAGGGCAAGTAATAAAAAAACTTGGGCAATCGTAAAGCCAAAAAACAAAAGCAATCCTACGATCATCGCACTAGCAATCATAAACAGCGCATTTAATATATTATTCGCTGCAATTGTTTGAGCGCAACTCTCAGGGGGGCTATAAGACTGAATGAAAGTGTAAAGGGGAACGCTAAAAATACCGGTAAACGTAGAGAGTAAGCAAAGATCAAAAAGTATTCGAAAGCTACCTGATTTAGATAAAAAGCCAGTAATAGTTAAAAGTGCTGAATCCACAGATCTAGTAAAAACATGTGGGTCGCGCAGTTCAAACAATGAACCACCGTAAGCTTGAGCGTTTACGCTATAAGCTAAATCAAGCGTGAAAATAGTCATTCCTGTAAGGCCTAAAAATACAAGACCAAGCTCATAGTCAGGGTGTTTGATGGTGGTGCATAAAAGCGCGCCTGCTCCAATACCAATGGAGAATACAAAAAGCAAAAGGGAGGCGACGCTAGGATTTCCGTTTAATAAATCTTTTGAAAAACTAGGAAATATACTTAAAAATACTGCACCGTAAAACCACATCCAACTTATGCCAAATAATGCGGCGCGCATACCACTTACAGCGCTGGCTTTGCGAAGATTGTGTAGAGTCTGATTAAGGGGATTCCAATCGAGCAGCAAAATAGCTGAAATAGATTTGGAGTGTGTGGTCTGAAAACTCGGTGTTAAAGCACTTGGTAAATCAGTTAAATTTGATAACCTGGGCAACTTAGGTATAAAGCTACTGGAGATAAGGCCAACAACAGATACGCCAATACAAACCCATGAGACTAGGGCGTGAGCGGATTGAGAGGCGTAATCAGTTGTAATTAGTAAACCACCGAGTAAATTACCCAAAAGAATCGCTAAGAAAGTTCCAGCTTCAACGAGCGCATTTGCACCCAGTAATTCATCTGCATTGAATCGTTCGGGGAGGTAAGCGTATTTGGCGGGTCCAAATAGGGTTGAATGCAAGCCCATCAGGAAAATGCAAAATAATAAGAGAATGGGGGAATGTACGTAAAAGCCTAAAAAGGCAATAGACATAATCAAGACCTCCAGAACTTTAACCCATTGAAGTATCCGGGTCTTGTCAAAGTGGTCTGCCAGTTGACCGCTTACAGCAGAAAAAAGTACGAAAGGCAAAATAAAAACAGCGCCAATGACCAATCCTGCTAGTGAGGGAGAAAGCCAACTCACCTGCCATTGATAGGTAATCAGTAAAGTTATTGCAAACTTAAACAAGTTATCGTTAAACGCCCCTAAAAACTGAGTGCTAAAGAAGGGCAAAAACCGACGCTCGATTAATAAACTGAATTGATCCTGGGGTTGGGGTGTATTCACAGGGCAAGCTCCAGCTGATCTAAGGTATGTGGGAAATCCAAATAATATGGCCATGGTACACCGTTGCGGGAATCGGGAAAATTGTAAATAAATTGGGCAAAACGGTTAGGTAAGGGGCGCAATAAATAATTTTTAATTGGACAAGGAGTGCCTTTACAAAAATGGCGCTTATGATTGGGTATGGCAAAAGAAAAAACGATTTATACGTGTACTGCTTGCGCTGGAACGAGCGCAAAGTGGCTGGGAAAATGTCCTCACTGTGAGGAGTGGAATACGCTGATAGAGGGCGTTGAGGAGAGTGCAAGCGCGAGTAAAAACAGGTACAGCACAGCGCGCAATCTAGCACCAGCAAGTGCTGTAACTGCGCTCAGTGCCATTGAGGCCCAAGACGTAGATAGGACACCAACGGGTATCGAAGAATTGGACCGGGTATTAGGGGGCGGCATTGTGGAGGCCGGGGTCGTCTTGATTGGGGGAGACCCAGGAATCGGCAAATCTACCTTGCTTTTACAGGCTATGGATGCAATTCAAAGGAAATCAGGTAACACGCTTTACGTGACGGGTGAGGAGTCAGGTTCTCAAGTAGCGATGCGGGCTAGAAGATTAGGTTTGGACCAAAGTGGTGTCAGTGTGCTTGCAGAAACTCAACTTGAAAAAATAATAGCTACCCTTGAGGCGAGGACCCCACGCATTGCGGTCATTGACTCCATTCAAACCGTTTATTCTGAACAACTAAGCAGCGCACCAGGATCGGTCTCTCAGGTGAGGGAGTGCGCAGCACATCTCACGCGATTGGCCAAAACCAGTGGAATATCTATCGTTTTGGTGGGGCACGTCACCAAAGAAGGCGCCCTTGCGGGGCCCAGAGTGTTGGAGCATATGGTTGATACGGTCTTATATTTCGAGGGTGAAACACATTCAAGCTTCAGGCTGGTGCGAGCCATTAAAAACAGGTTTGGTGCTGTCAACGAGATTGGCGTATTTGCGATGACCGAGCGTGGCTTGAAGGGCGTAAGCAACCCGAGTGCAATATTTTTAAGTCAGCACGCAGAGCCCGTAGCGGGAAGTTGTGTAATGGTAACACTAGAGGGGTCTAGACCAATGCTTGTGGAGATCCAAGCGTTGGTAGATCATTCCGGCCCAAGTCCAAGGAGGCTAAGTGTGGGTTTGGACAGGGATAGATTGGCAATGTTGTTGGCGGTCCTACATCGACACGCAGGCGTTGCGTGCATGGATCAGGATGTTTTCGTTAATGCAGTTGGGGGAGTTAGGATATCTGAGCCCGCAGCAGACTTGGCGGTACTACTTGCAATTCAAAGTAGCCTCAGAGGCAAGCCTTTGCCTAAAGGGTTCATTGCCTTTGGTGAGATTGGATTAGCTGGTGAGGTACGACCGGCGCCTAGAGGGCAGGAAAGATTAAAAGAGGCTGCAAAATTAGGATTTACAGTTGCACTGATACCCAAGGCAAACGCGCCAAAAAAACCAATTGAGGGCTTAACTGTGCATGCAGTAGAACGAGTTGATGAGGCGATTAATTGGGTGAGGCAAGGGTTTTAGGGGCTTCTCCTAAAATACAATCAACATCCTTATTCTGCGCATAATGTTCGGGGTCATGACGGCGAATTGAAAAAGTACAAAAATAACAAAAATAACAAAAAGGGAATCCATTGCACTCACTAATACTAGGTCGAGAAAAATACTTATATCCAGCGTTTGCTCTCGTATTAATTATTTTTGCATACCATTCATATGAATGGCTGGGTGTTGCCTTTTTATTATCGGGCACAGTGATGTGGGCGTTATTGCATTACTCAAGAATGGTGCAAGTTTTTAAGAAGGCCGCGAACCGTCCCATTGGTTATATCGCAAGTGCAGTGATGCTGAATGCGAAGCTTAAGCCAGGATTGAGCCTGCTGCATGTGATTGCGTTGACGAAGAGTTTGGGCGAAATACAGGCGCCTTTGGACATGAATGAGAAAAAAACCGTGCTTAGAGAGGTTTTTGTTTGGCGTGACGGCTCCGATTCAAGTGTGCGCTGTACATTTGATAATGGGCGACTTATCGCTTTTGAGTTGGAGAGACCCGTGCAAGAAGATTGAGCGCTTAGTCAGCGCGGGTCTACTGAAACTGAGCGAACCCGTGAGAGAGCCTGGCAACCCAAGAAGAACGGTAAAATGTCTTGCTTTAATTAAAATGTTTAACTAATTGTTGGGCGAAATGCCTGAAAGGAAAAAACAATGAATCCGATGCCCCCATCAATGGCCGACCGAGACGGCAAAATCTGGATGGATGGCCAATTGGTGGATTGGAGAGATGCAAAGATCCATGTATTGACCCATACTTTGCATTACGGTTGTGGTGTATTTGAAGGTATTCGGGCTTACCCAACCTCCAAAGGTACAGCTATTTTTAGATTACAAGATCACACTGATCGCTTATTCAATAGCGCAAAAATTCTTCGAATGAATATCCCATTTACCAAGGAAGCGGTGAATGAGGCGAATAAAGAAGTCATTCGAGAGAATAAATTAGAGAGTGGTTATATAAGACCTTTGTCCTGGATAGGCTCGCAAAAGCTTGGCGTGTCTCCCAAAGGAAACACCATACATCTTATGGTTGCAGCATGGGCGTGGGGCGCTTATTTAGGTGAAGAAGGAATGGAGTTAGGAATTAGAGTTAAGACCTCTAGTTACACGCGCCATCACGTAAACATCACAATGACGCAGGCGAAAGCTGTTAGTAATTACACAAATTCCATTTTGGCAAACATGGAAGTAACAGACGATGGATATGATGAGGCTTTGCTGTTAGATACATCTGGCTTTGTATCTGAAGGGGCGGGGGAAAATGTGTTCATCATAAAGGGAGGGGTCATTTATACGCCTGATTTGTCTGCAGGGGCTTTAAACGGAATTACACGCAACACGATTTTGCATATTGCTAAAGACCTAGGAATTGAGGTTGTGCAAAAGAGAATTACCCGAGATGAGATGTATATAGCTGATGAAGCCTTTTTCACGGGGACTGCGGCGGAAGTAACGCCTATAAGGGAGTTAGACCGGGTGACTATTGGTGCAGGTAAAAGAGGTCCACTCACTCAAAAAATTCAAGCGGCCTTTTTTGATATCGTAAACGGGCGCAATGACAAATATTCACATTGGTTGACTTTAGTCTAAGGTGCAAAAATGAGAAAAGCAATTGTTCTTGATTCACAAGATCTAAATGGACACGGGGGTGTGTATTGCCCCAACCCTAAAGCTGACATGAAGCTATGGAATTCTCATCCTAAAGTTTACTTAGATGTTGCAAGAACAGGAGCCGCGAAATGTCCCTACTGCGGGACAGAGTTCACCCTAAAACTCAGCGAGCCTGAGCAGCTTGTCAATCACCATTAAAAAGGTTTTGATTATTGCTCCTCAATGGATTGGGGACGCAGTCATGACAGAGCCCCTTGTAAACGACTGGGCTCAAATGGGCTCAGAAGTAACTGTAGCTGCCCTCCCCCACATCGCACCTGTTTACAAAGCTATAAGAGGGGTAAAGCATGTATTGGAATGGCCCTTTGAGCGCAGAAAATTACAGCTTTTCAAGCGCTATCGAGTAGCACAACAATTACGAGGTCAATTCGATTGTTGTGTTGTTTGTCCAAATTCATTTAAGAGTGCACTAATTCCTTGGATTGCTGGGGTAACTGAGCGCTTAGGGTATTTGGGAGAATCAAGGAGTTGGGCATTAACAAAAGTACTTCCTAATCCGGACCGAAATCACCGGGAATCGATGACTCGCTTTTATAGAGCATTGGGACCTTCCGCAGCATACAAATCTGAAGAAAATTTAAAGCAACTTTTTAGTGGTGGTGAGCGAAATGCTTTAGGTACTGTCCAGCGGGATGTACCTACTTTGAATTTAGACAGGGAATTCGTAAAAAGTACTCTTTTGGAGAATGGGTTAACGCAACAAGCGTTTACTGTCATTGCACCTGGCGCTGAATATGGCCCTGCAAAGCGCTGGCCGATAGAGTATTTCTCAGAACTTGCACTTCAAGTTGCGCAGTCAGGTGGAACGGTACTGATACTGGGATCAACGGCTGACCAAGCAATGGGTGAGCAGATCAAGAATACAGCGCATGAAAAACTTACAAGCCTAAAAGGCGTCATTAAAAATCTTGCAGGACAGACAACTCTCTTACAGGCTATGGCATTGATTTCGAGTTCAAAGTGCTTGATTTCAAATGACTCGGGACTTATGCATATTGGTGCGGCATTTGGTGTTGCGCAAGTAGCTATCTTCGGATCTTCTAGCCCTTTGCATACGCCGCCTCTTAGTAAGCGAGCAAAAGTGCTTTGGTTATCATTGTCATGCGCGCCGTGTTTTAAGCGCGAATGCCCTCTAGGACATACTAACTGTTTACGTGATATTAGCGTTGCAGATGTTGTTGACGCCGTACAAAATTGCTTAACTCTTTAGCATGCAGATGAAAGAAGGCTGTAAAAGAAGATTAAATTTAAAAGGCCGATGTAAATTAATACCCGGAGTTGGAGCTGCGGGAATTGGAATTAATAGCGGCGTTGGGCAGTAGTACTATAAAAGCACTTCCGCCCCCTGCTCTATCCTCGTAATGGACAGAGCCGCCGTGTTTTTCACAGATTGTTTTCACAAGTGCTAAACCCAATCCTGCTCCAGAGCTTTTAGGATGAAGCGTTAAATCTTGAGGCCCACTAATATGGGTTTGCACGGTGTGTTTAGATCTGTAAAAGGGCTCAAAAATTTTGCTTTGTTCGTCCTTTGCTACGCCCGGACCACGGTCTACAACTGCAAGTTTTACCATCGCGTTCGCAGCCTCGGACGCGAAACTTAACTGAAGTGAAATAGGCTCTTGATTGGTAAGCGCAGAAGTTTTGTATAAGCCGTGTTTTGTTGCATTGTCTAATAAATTTCTAATCACGCGTCTAAGGAGTTGTGGGTTCCCAGTAGTGAAATAACTTTGAGGAGTCAGACCTAGGTCCAGTTCAGCATGTGATCGAGAACACTCTTCACTTGCTAATCCAGTTAGATCCACAGTTTCAAGCTCGCCAATATAAGGGTGTGGGGAGTCCAGACGACTTGCGGTTAATATTTCATCGATAAGTTGATCTAGCTCAGTAATGTTTCTCGTCATCTCGGTTTTGAGATCAGTTGGAGCCGATGCTCCCATCAATTCAAGCGCCATACGAATGCGCGCTAGTGGAGTTCGAAGTTCGTGAGATGCATTTGCAAGAAGAGATTTATGAGCGTTGACTAAAATTTCAATCTTAGCGGCTGAAGAATTAAATTGTTCAGCGAGGTAAGCAATTTCATCGTGACCTTCAATGACAACGCGGGCCGATAAGTTGCCCGCACCCCAAATTGCAACACTGTTTTTTAGGTTCTCAAGTCGCCGAGTTAGTCTTCGGATTACAGGATACGTAGCAAACGATACGCTCACACCGACCAATATTAAAAGCCAAAGCCAACCGTATCTGTGCCTATTCCAAAAAGGACGAACTGCCTTGTGAGGCAAGTGAATATGCAACCAAGAACCCTCATTGGTTTGAACCAAGAATTCAGATCCAGGCCCATACAGTCCGTGTTGGAGGGTAGGTGCTTCGGGTTGGACGAGTTGGTGTGATGGATCATCGCCCTCAGTGTTCTCGTTATTCGTTTGTTGTTCTTTGCGAATAAATCCATGAGCAATGATGACGCCTTCATTGTTACGAATCGTAATCTCACGGGGGAGGGGTACATGGGTAGCTCGGTTGACCCAGCCTAGAATAATAGTAAGAATTACTATGGTTAGAACAACTGCTAGCCACAATCTAAAATATAGTTTAGTGCCTAATACTTTTAAAGCCATTTGTAATCAATCTTGTTGCTTAGCAAAGACGTATCCCACTCCACGAACCGTTAAAATACGTTTTGGATTTTTTATATCCTTTTCTATGCTCAGACGAATTCGGCCAATGTGCACATCTATGGACCGATCAAATGCGTCAAGTTCTTTGCCGCGAACGGACTCCATTATTTGGTCTCGACTAAGAACTCTACCCGCACGCTCCGCTAAAACTAATAATAAATCAAATTGATAAGAAGTTAGGTCGCATAATTTACCTGAAACAGTGACCATTCGCGCGCCCTTATCGATCTCTAGTGATCCAAATTTAAGTGATTGCACTTCCCCGCTAGATTCATATGTCGCGCCCGTTGGATTTTTATGCCTTCTTAAAACTGCGCGTATGCGCGCCAAGAGTTCCCTTGGTTCAAAGGGTTTGGCGATATAGTCGTCGGCGCCCAACTCCAAACCGACCACACGGTCCATAGGGTCTCCCTTGGCCGTAAGCATGAGTAAAGGTGTTTGATTTAAAGCGCTCGGTAATGCACGAATTTTGCGGCATACCTCTAAACCGTCCATATCGGGGAGCATTAAGTCGAGAATGATGAGCTGGAAGTTATAGTTAATTTGCTCTAAAAATTGAAGTCCCTGAGCGCCTGATGAAGCGTGTGATACCTCGTAGCCAGATTGATGTAGATACTCACTTACTAACTTTGCAAGTCTAAAGTCGTCTTCAATGATTAACAAATGGTCCATGAATTCAATCTCTGGTATTAGGTATTTATTTTGAATAATCCAAACAGATTGTTAGGATGCCTTATAAATTCCTCTAGTGATTGAATGCCGTGTAAAGAAAGGTAAAAGCAGCACTCCTTAATTCAAAAAAAGGGCGGCAAAAGAGTAGATGAGTTGTTGATGGGGTTGTATTAGTTAACCAGGTTGGCGATTCGTGTCTGACGATCAACCAATAAAAGAAGTAATAAAACAGGGCAACCCAGAAGGGCAGTTGCGATGAAAAAATATGAAAAACCAAAATGATTGACAAAAATTCCAGAAAAACCAGCTAAAAATTTAGGTAACAAGAGCATTACTGAGCTTAGCATGGCATATTGGGTAGCGGAGTACTTTACGTTGGTTAAAGAGGAGAGGTACGCTATAAATGCTGCAGAAGCAATCCCGCTACTAAGGTTGTCTGCAGATATAACGCCAATGAGTGCACGAACATCATGTCCATGTATGCTGAGCCATGAAAACAGTAGATTACTAGCGGCGCTTAAACACGCACCCCAAATGAGGATGCGCATAACACCAAAGCGAATAGACAAAGAGCCGCCAATAAAAGCTCCAACCAGGGTCATGATCACACCATAAACCTTAGTGACTGTTGCAATTTCAGTTTTGGTATACCCCATGTCAACGTAAAAGGGATTAGCCATAATACCCATCACAATGTCACTAATTCGGTAGGTTGCAATAAGAGCAAGTATCGTCAGAGCCCTCCATCTGTAGCGTTTGTAAAAATCTGAAAATGGTTCGATAACCGTGGAATATAGCCAAGCTTTAAAGTGAGGAGACTTCTCAATTGGTGCTGCATTTGGTTCGTTTGAGAATGCGACAGTTAAAACGCCAATTAACATTGATACAGCCATCCAAAGGTATGCACATGTCCAGCCTGAATCATTTTGAAGGGAGGATGAATCAGGAGTGTCTGAATAAAGGGAGGCAATCCAAAGTACGCCCGCGCCCGACCAAATCATGGCAAGTCTGTAGCCTGTTTGGTAGCAAGCTGCAAGTGCCGCTTGAAACTCAATGGCAGCCGACTCAATTCGAAATGCATCTAGGGCAATGTCTTGTGTGGCTGAGCCAAATGCCACCAATAGCGAAAAAAGTACCATTTGATACAAATCAGTTTGAGGCTTGGTGATCGCCATACCAATTAATCCCAAGATGATAAGTGCTTGTGCAACGAGTAGCCAAGCTCTGCGTCGGCCAAGTAAGGCACTGAGATAGGGAATAGTTAGCCTATCAACCAGGGGAGCCCACATCCATTTGACACCGTAAGCCAGTCCAATCCAGCTTAGAAAACCAATTGTTGCTAAATCAATACCTGCCTCCCTAAGTCTAAAACTAAGTGTTCCCAATACGAGCAATAAAGGCAATCCAGCGGAGAACCCAAGTGCCAACATTCGAAGGCTTGGAGGTGTTAAATATATCTGCGCCCAGGCGGGTGCAGACTTGGCAATATCTGTATAAAGAAAAAAATTAAATTTGCGCATCCCTCTATTGTCAACCATCTTTACGCCCCAAACTTAGAAACAGGTTTCAGATTAACTTGCACAGCGCAAATACTGGATTAATGGCTCTAGGGTACCAAAAAGTGAATGAGTTTGACAATGCGAAAATGAACAACTAATTTGTTCATTCTCAAACGAATTGATGGACCTATATGGGAGATTTAAGAATGCGGTTTCTGTGGATATTGGTGTTTGTCTTATCAAGCGCAACTGCCAGTTTTGCGCTTGGGGGGGAAGTTGCCAGTTCCGAATCAGCTTTTACAAAGTTGATCCCTCCTGCCCAAATTGAGAATCAAGCTAGGGGTCAATATTACCAACTCTTAAACGACGCAAAAGCTCACCGTGCTTTAGCGGGCGTTTCACATCCGCTATTCATCCGCGTCAATACAATCAGTAGGCGATTGATTCCTATTGCAGTGACCTGGAATAGCCGTGCGCGGGGCTGGACGTGGGAAGTTAATGTGATTGGCTCAAATACTGTTAATGCTTTTTGTATGCCAGGTGGAAAAATAGCGGTTTATTCTGGTTTGATCCAGCAACTAAAATTAAATGACGATGAACTCGCAATGGTGATCGGTCATGAAATGACGCATGCTGTACTTGAGCATGCACGCGAGCAAATGGGCAAAGGCTTAGTAACACAGGGTGTAACCCGGTTTGGAGGCTTAGTTGTCGCGAGCGTGCTCGGGGTTGATCCGCGGATGACAGATATGGTCGCAAGAGGCGGTTCAGAGCTGTTACTCCTAAAATTTAGCAGGCAAGATGAGACGCAGGCTGATTTAGTGGGGATGGAAATGGCCGCCCGTGCAGGATTTGATCCCCGCGCGGCAATAAGTTTGTGGGAAAAAATGTCTAAGTTAGATTCAACGAGACCGAACCCTTGGCTTAGCACTCATCCAGCTGATAAAACCAGAATAACCGATTTAGAAAACAACTTGAAAAAAGTTATGCCGCTGTACGCTACGGCACTTCAAAAAAAGAAGAATTAAAACTTATTGCCAATATGCGAAGTGCTTCGCAATTTGGCTAGTTCGCACTGGCGCTGGCGTTCTCGAGCTTTAATTTTTTGATCTTCAGTCGTGCTGTCAAAGCAGTGATCACAACTAACGCCGAGTTCAAATTTAGGCGAGTGTTCATCTTTGTTTGTGATAGGTTGACGGCAAACTCTGCAGAGGTGGTATTGTCCCGGTTGTAAGGAGTGGTCAACTGTTACACGCTCATCAAATACAAAACACTCCCCTCTCCAAAGGCTTTGCTCCGGGGGGACAGTCTCTAGGTATTTAAGAATGCCGCCCTCTAAGTGATAAACCTCATCGTATCCAAGGCTTTTCATAAACGCAGTTGATTTTTCACAGCGTATCCCCCCTGTACAAAACATAGCGACTTTGGGTTTACCGTTTGCGGATGATTGAAGTGAGGGCTCGTTTTTAACCCAATTCGCAAGATCTGTAAATTTTTTGATTTTAGGATCAATAGCGCCCTCAAACGTACCAAGCTCAACTTCGTAGTCGTTTCGGGTATCGATCAATATAACGTTAGGGTCTTGGATCAGTTTGTTCCACGCTTGTGGTTTAACGTAAGTACCCGTCGTAACGTTTGGATTGAGCTCAGGAACACCAAAGGTCACAATTTCTTTCTTCAGTCTAACCTTCATTCTTCGAAAGGGTTTGATGTGAGTCCAAGATTCTTTGTGTTCAAGGTCCTTAAATGCTGGATCGCTTTTGAGATATGCGAGGACTGCGCGGATGCTCGCTTCTTCGCCTGAGATGGTACTGTTGATGCCTTCACGTGCAAGAAGAATGATACCTTTGATATTTTGAGCTTCACAAAAGGCAAGAATAGGTTCGCGTCGATCTTCGAAGTCAGGAAGGTCAACGAATTTATAAAATGCCGCAGTCAAATATAAGGGCGATAAGGGGGTAACAGGCAAATCCTGTGGAGTATTCATCTTGAGACTGGGTATGAGTTATCGAGGGGTAGTCGATAGTGGTTATGGAAGCAATTGATGTCTTCATAACGAACTACACTCCATTTTAATTCATTGATCCAAAAAATGGGCATCTCGTGTTTCACACGCGCAATAGATTTGACATGAATCAAAATATTTCCAAATCTATTGAGAGACTAACCGCAAATTTAAAGCAGTTAGGTGTCATTCTGACGCCAAATTTGACTTTATTGGGTCTTATGGAGAAAACGAGCTAAACAAAAACACGTTATTTGGCAACGCGGATAAAGAAATGAAAAAATAGATCTATAGACCACCGGGTAGTTCAAAAGTACTCAGCACTATTTGAGAATAAACAAATTGTCATTTGTCCTAAATAGCGTGAACGTGCTAAATTAATGACCATAATAGAACAAAGCTTTACGAAACTCTACTCGAGGAACACGAATATGGAATTTACGAATAAAACAGCGCTGATTACAGGCTCAACTAGTGGAATTGGTTTAGCGATCGCCAAGAATTTTGCATCCAAAGGGGCCAATATTGTTCTAAACGGATTCGGAGATGCTAATGAAATTGAAGGAATTCGCGCATCAATTTCAAAAGAATATGGAGTTAAATGTCATTATTCAAATGCCAATATGTTGGAGCCAGAACAAATTCGAAAAATGGTGAGTGATGCTATTAATGAATTTGGCTGCGTAGATATTTTGGTCAATAATGCTGGCATTCAACACGTGGCTCCAATTGACGAATTTCCTGAAGAAAAATTTGATGCAATTATTGCTATTAATTTAGTATCCTCTTTTCATACGATTAAAGCAGCGCTTCCTAAGATGAAAGAGAAGGGCTGGGGGCGAATTATTAACATTGCTTCAGCACATGCCCTTATTGCCTCGCCTTATAAATCTGCATATGTTGCTGCCAAGCACGGGATAGCTGGATTGACAAAAACTGTTGCACTTGAGGTTGCAGAAAAAGGGATTACCTGCAATGCAATTTGTCCGGGCTATGTGTGGACCCCGTTAGTTCAAAAACAAATTCCAGACACGATGAAAGCTCGTAACATGACAGAAGAACAAGTTATCAATACGGTTTTGCTTGCTGCGCAGCCAACTAAGAAATTCGTTACGATGGAGGAAGTTGCTGCTATGGCTGCTTACTTTGCATCTGATAGTGCGGTGTCAATTACCGGGACAATCATGCCAATAGACGGCGGATGGACTGCGCATTAAATTTCAAATTCATATTCAATCGTAAGAGGTGCATGGTCTGAAAACCGTTCTTCTTTGTAGACCGTGCTAGTTTTAGCACTGTCTGCAAGCACTTTAGTTGCTAAATGATAATCAAGGCGCCATCCTACATTATTTGCCCACGCTTGCCCTCTGTTGCTCCACCACGTGTAGCAATCGGCAGTCGTCTGCGGATGCAGTTGCCTGTAGACATCTGCTAGACCAATTTCACTGATTAATTTGTCCATCCAGGTGCGCTCCTCTGGAAGAAAGCCGCTGTTTTTTTGATTGCTGCGCCAATTCTTTAAATCAATTTCTTTGTGTGCAATGTTGATGTCTCCGCACAAAATAAAGTCTCGAGTCTTTTTTAAATTGGCTAAATGAGGCCCCATCGCCTCTAAGAATCTGAACTTGGCTTCTTGACGCTCCTCCCCTGAAGAGCCGCTTGGGAAATAGGAGCTAATGATGGATCGCTTCTGTTTGGGCGTATCAAATCTGAGTTCTATGTAGCGACCCTCCGCATCAAACTCAGCATTGCCAAATCCAATGTTTATGTCGCTGGGCTCGTGTTTTGAATAGATCCCAACGCCGGAATATCCTTTTTTCTCTGCGAAATGAAAATATCCTTTTAGACCCCCCAAAGTGCTAAGCGATTCGTCTAAGTCATCCTTTTGCGCTTTAAGTTCTTGAACGCAAATACAATGAGCCTTAGACTTGCTGAGCCATGCGTCAACTCCCTTGCGAGAGGCTGAGCGGACGCCGTTTAGATTAAGAGTGATAAGTTTGAACAAAAAGGATCCTTTAATGAAAAATAATGAGACAACAAAGGACTCACTAGCGCAACAATTTGTGCAATTCGCATTAGATTGCGGTGTTTTAAAGTTCGGAGAATTTAAAACAAAAGCAGGCAGACTTTCGCCCTATTTTTTCAATGCCGGACTTTTTAACGACGGAGAAAAATTGGGTAAGTTAGCGCACTTTTACGCACAACGTATTCTATCCAGTGGTTTGGAGTTTGATATGTTGTTTGGGCCCGCCTATAAAGGGATTCCTTTGGGCGCGGCTGTCAGTGTAGAGTTGTCAAGATTAGGGAGAAATGTGCCCTTTGCTTACAACCGAAAGGAAGCCAAGGACCATGGTGAGGGGGGGACAATTGTGGGGGCTTCGCTTAAGGGGCGAGTACTTATCGTTGATGATGTGATTAGTGCTGGAACAGCTGTTAGAGAAAGCGTTGCTTTAATAAAGGCCTGTGGCGCAACGCCCTATGCATTGGCAATTGCACTGGACAGGCAAGAGCGAGCTACGCATCTACAAGACGGCCAAGTCGTTGATGCCCCTTTAAGTGCAATAGATTACATTAAGCAAGAAGTTGGTCTAAAGGTCTGCACAGTATCTTTGCTCGAAGATTTGTTGGAGTATCTTGAGAATACGCAGGATCCTGGACTTGCACTTCATTTGTTAAACGTTAAAAACTACCGAGAAAAATACGGAGCAAAATGACACGCCTTATAAACCAACACTAGATTATTGGTTTATGTGGTGTTGGTGCAAATGCATTGCCGCGACAATTCAAACTCAAGCAAGTTTCTTTTTTAGCAGTTCAGTTAACTGTTGGGGATTAGCTTGACCCTTACTTGCTTTCATAGCTTGACCTATGAGTGCATTAAACGCCTTTTCTTTGCCTGCCTTGAACTGTGCGACGTTCTCAACATTGGCCGCAAGAACTTCGTCAATGAGCTTCTCAAGTGCGCCAGAGTCATTAACTTGCCTTAGCCCCTTAGATTCAATTAGGGCCGATATCGACGCTTTAGGATCTGACCAAAGAATATCTAAAAGCACTTTGCCAGAGTTATTGGAAATATCGCCTCTTGCAATATTGGAGATGACCTCAGCTAATTGATGGGACTCTACTGGGCAGCGATCTATTTGTATATTTTCTTCATTTAATTTACGAGACAACTCCCCCATGATCCAATTGCTTGCAAGTTTTGGTTGACCACAGTCTTTGACTGTTGCTTCAAAGTAACTTGCCATCTGCTGGCTTTGTGTGAGGGTCGTTGCATCATATTCAGGCAACCCATAGGTGTTCACAAACCGTTCGGCCATTGTGCGAGGGAGTTCGGGCATAGAACCACGAATCTCCTCTATCCATTCGGGTGCAATGACTAAAGGAGGTAAGTCAGGATCTGGAAAATAGCGGTAATCAGCGGCGTCCTCTTTTGTTCGCATGCTACGTGTCTCGCCGCTCTCTGGATCAAAAAGGACGGTGGCTTGTTCGATAGCCCTACCCTCCTCTATTTGTTCAATTTGCCAACGTACTTCGTAATCAATTGCCTGTTGCATGAACTTGAAACTGTTTAGGTTTTTGATCTCCCGCCGTGTACCCAAAGCTGCACCTGGTTTGCGTACAGATACATTTGCATCACACCGAAAAGATCCTTCTTGCATGTTGCCGTCGCACACTTGAATCCAAGTTACGATTTTGTGGAGTTCTTTGGCATAAGCTACGGCCTCTTGACTTGAACGCATATCAGGTTCAGTCACGATCTCAAGCAGTGGAGTTCCTGCTCTGTTCAAATCAATTCCGCTTAATCCGACAAAGTCCTCGTGTAATGATTTCCCAGCGTCCTCTTCGAGGTGGGCTCTGACCAAGCGAACGCTCTTTAGCGTTGTACCCATGTAAAAGGATACTTGTCCACCTTGGACTACAGGTATTTCAAATTGACTTATTTGATAACCCTTAGGAAGATCAGGATAGAAATAGTTTTTTCTAGCGAAAATACTTCGATGGGCAACGTGTGAGCCGAGCGCGAGACCCAGTCGAATGGCGCATTCAACAGCACGCTTGTTCATTACAGGTAGTGCACCTGGAAGTGCCAAATCAACAGCACATGCCTGTGTATTCGGGTTGGCACCAAAATGAGTTGACGCTCTTGAGAAAATTTTGCTATTGGTTAGAAGTTGAGCGTGGGTTTCAAAACCGATGACAACTTCATAGCCTTGAACCAAGGGAGATGGATCAATGGAGAGTGTTTTAGATGTTGAACCGTTCTTGCTCATTCCAAGTCTCCAGACATATTCCCAGATGTAAGCGGACTCATTTTGTGCCACTGTGTCTGTAGCTGATATTGGTGCGCAACATTCAAGAGTTTGGACTCTTGTACATAGTTCCCAATGAGTTGCATCCCAATTGGCAAGGGCTTTGCGGCCTTGCTCATTCCGCAGGGTACGCTCATGGCTGGCAAGCCGGCCAAGGATGCGGGAAGCGTAAATATATCTGCCAAATAACTGCTGAGTGGGTCCGCTGTTTTCTCCCCAAGTCCCCAAGCCGTTGAAGGAGCTACTGGCCCCATGATCAAATCACATTTACTAAATGCAAGTTTGAAATCTTCAGCGATCATTCGGCGAATTTTCTGAGCTTGTAAATAGTAAGCATCATAGTAACCATGAGAGAGTACATAGGCTCCTGTCATGATGCGTTTTTTAACTTCTGCACCAAAACCCTCTGCCCTTGATTTCTTATACATTTCCATCAAATCACTGTATTCTTTCGCACGATGACCATAGCGAACACCGTCGAATCGGCTTAAATTGGAGCTGGCCTCTGCGGGTGCGATGATGTAATAAACGGGAATAGACAATTCAGTTTTAGGAAGAGAGATTGGAACAAATTGCGCCCCTAAATCAGTTAAAACTGACTGTGCTTGCTCAAGTGCTAAGCGCACTTGTCCGTCTAATCCTTCTCCAAAAAACTCGTTTGGAAGTCCAATGCGCAACCCCTTGATGGACTGATTCAAGTGAGCAGTAAAGTCCTCTAAGGGTAGATCAAGGGAAGTTGAATCGCGGTCTAAATCGGGGCCACACATAGCGCCAAGTAACAGTGCACAGTCCATCGCGTCTTTAGCCATTGGCCCAGCTTGGTCTAGACTTGATGCGTAAGCAATCATGCCGTAACGAGATGCACGTCCATAAGTGGGCTTAATGCCAGTAATTCCGCAAAAACTTGCCGGTTGGCGAATTGACCCCCCTGTATCTGTCCCTGTGGCTGCTGGGGTGAGTTGTGCGCTCACAGCAGCAGCACTTCCGCCTGAGGAGCCTCCTGGAACAGCTTTTGAGTCCCAAGGGTTAAGAACGGGGCCAAAAGCAGAGTTTTCGTTGGAAGAGCCCATGGCGAATTCATCACAATTGAGCTTGCCAAGAGGGACGCAGCCTGCTAAAGCGAGTTTGCTAACTATAGTTGCATCAAACGAAGACTTATAGTTGACAAGCATTTTCGAGCCGGCTGTGCTTGGAAAATCCTTGGTAACAAAGACGTCCTTGTGGGCAATTGGTACTCCTTCAAGAGGCGCCAATTGGTTTTGATTGATCCGCTCTTGACTTGCCTTTGCAGCTTTTAGAGTAACTTCTGGGCTGTAGCTAAGAAAAGAACCAAGTTTGTCCTGTGCTATTCGATTAAGAAAGTGCTGGGCAATTTCTACTGCGCCCAATGATTTGTTGCGCAACGCCGTGCTGAGTTCAGCAACGCTTAGGTTATGGATATCGCTCATTCAACAACCCTTGGAACTAAAAATAACCCGTTTTCAACGGCCGGTGCGCTGAATTGATGGGCCTCACGCTCGTCAAATTCAGTAACGATGTCTTCTCGCAGGCGCAGCTCTGCTTCTTTGAACAACTCTGCTGGATGGGCTAAGGGAACAATGCCTTGCGTGTTGACGGCACTAATTTGCTCAACAATTTCGAAAAAACTGTTGATTTGGCCGAGCATCCGTGTGCCCTCCTCGTCTTTTAACTCAAGCCGGGCTAAATGCGCTATTCGGCGTATATCTTCGGGTGTTAATGCCATGTTTTTGTGTTTAAAGTCTAGTCGATGGGGTCTAATCCGCAAGGGATATGTAAAAAATCCACATTAATTCGTGTGCATCGGGTATTATCTCGCCTTTAACGTTTTACTGAGCTCATAAGCTTAATACAATATTACGATGCTCGGTTTAGCACTTTTCGGGTGCTTTTGGGTAATTTTCGTATGTTTAGTCTAGCTGTGCAACTTGGATATTTGAGAGGTATTTAATGTTTGGTGCATTTCGTCGGTATTTTTCAACCGACCTGGCAATTGATTTGGGCACAGCAAATACGCTGATTTATGTTCGTGATAGAGGAATCGTTTTAGATGAACCCTCTGTTGTTTCTATTCGCCACGAAGGCGGACCTCAGGGTAAAAAGACCATTCAAGCTGTAGGTCATGAGGCTAAGGCAATGCTTGGGAAGGTTCCTGGCAATATTGAAGCCATTAGGCCTATGAAAGACGGCGTGATTGCTGATTTTACGGTGACTGAGCAGATGCTCAAGCAGTTTATCAAGATGGTTCACCCCAGATCGCTTTTAAAGCCAAGCCCTAGGATTATTATTTGTGTGCCTTGTGGATCAACTCAAGTTGAGCGACGAGCAATTCGTGAGTCTGCTTTGGGCGCTGGGGCATCCGAGGTTTACTTGATCGAAGAGCCAATGGCAGCAGCCATTGGAGCTGGCTTGCCTGTAAGTGATGCAAGTGGTTCGATGGTGGTTGATATCGGTGGCGGTACGACCGAGGTCGGCGTTATTTCATTGGGCGGCATGGTCTACAAGGGAAGCGTCAGAGTAGGCGGGGATAAATTTGATGAGGCGATCATCAATTACATAAGGCGTAATTACGGTATGTTGATCGGCGAGCCTACGGCTGAGGCGATTAAAAAACAAATTGGCTCTGCTTTCCCGGGCAGTGAAGTCAAAGAAATGGAAGTTAAGGGTCGCAATTTGAGTGAAGGTGTACCTCGCTCATTCACGATCTCTTCAAATGAAATTTTAGAAGCGCTGACAGACCCGTTGAACAATATCGTTTCTGCGGTTAAAAATGCACTCGAGCAAACTCCGCCTGAGCTGGGCGCTGATATTGCCGAGCGTGGAATGATGCTCACGGGCGGTGGCGCACTGCTTAGAGATTTAGACCGATTGATGGCCGAGGAAACCGGCTTGCCAGTGCTGGTTGCAGAGGACCCGCTTACCTGCGTTGTAAGGGGTTGTGGTTTGGCACTTGAGCGGATGGAGCGCTTGGGCTCTATTTTCACCAGCGAGTGATTAACGATCATCATTTTCATCCATTTTTAACGCAGCTACGTTGCGTATAAAGCGAGCGCCCTTCGTGTCATTTGGTACGCTAGAGTCTTCTCCTCCACCCTTCTTTAAGCAAGGGTATTCAGCTCTCACAAAGCTCATCTTTTATGGGGCGCTATCGCTCTTTTTGATGATGGGCGACTCGCGCTTTAACCTTTCGCAGCCACTTCGTACTGGACTGTCATTTATTATCTATCCCATACAGTGGATCGCGATGCGCCCAACAGTATGGTGGAATGAAGTACAAGAGATGACACAGGACCGCGAGGTTGCGCAGGACAACGAACGTCAAACACACCAAAAACTTCTGCAACAGTCTTTGCGCGCATTGCAGGTCGATCAACTAACGCTTGAGAACAAGCAGCTTAGAAATATTTTAGGACTTAGAGAGCGCACACAAACCCACGGACTGAGTGCTGAGGTTTTATATGACGCAGCAGACCCCTATACCCGAAAGTTAATCATTGATAAGGGAACTATTCAAGGCATTAGCCTGAGTTCACCCGTTATGGATGAACAGGGTATTTTGGGACAAATAACGTCTGTTCATCCCTTGGTCAGTGAGGTCACACTCGTGATTGACCGCGAGAACTCCATTCCAGTTTTAAATACACGAACAGGCGCTAGAGGGGTTGCCTTTGGAGAGGCGGGTGGTGCGCCGTTGTTGGAGCTTAGGTATATGGCAACGAATGCCGATATTGAAGTTGGGGATGATTTGACGACGAGTGGAGTAGACGGAGTTTATCCTCCTGGAATTCCAGTTGCTAAAGTAGTTCGTGTAGAGAGGAAAGCCGACTCTGTATTTGCTCGAATTCTTTGTGAGCCCAAAGGAAAAGTACAAGGCGCAAGGCTCGTGATGGTTTTAGATCCGATACTTACACAATTACCCGCAAAACCTGTTCCTGAGAAAGCGGTAGCGATACCGATGGGGGCTAAAAAATGATAATGCCTAGAGGCCAGCATTTATTACTGCCTGCCAATCCCCTTTTTATTTTCTTTACCTTGATTGGCGCTTTATTGCTTGATATGGTGCAAAACATTGCGCTATTTGGAAATGCCAATTGGGCGCCTGAGATCATGGCTGTGGTGCTTGTTTTTTGGGCAATTCATCAGCCATTAAAGGTTGGTATTGGAACAGCTTTTCTTTTTGGGTTGCTAACTGACGTGCATCAGTCCTCTATGCTTGGTCAACATGCGTTAGCTTTTACGGCTCAAGGATTTTTTGCTGTACTTATACACCGACGTATTTTATGGTTTAGATTGTCATCTCAGTCTTTGCAGGTGTTTCCATTATTTATAGTTGGACATTTGATTGAATTAACTCTGCGGATGACCTCTGGCAGTCCTTTTCCAGGTTGGGGTATATTTTTGTCCCCCATTATTCAAGCGCTCATGTGGCCAATTGTGACTGAGATTTTACTTGCCCCGCAAAGGCGAGCGCCAAATCCTGACAATACAAGACCCCTATGAATGTCAACCGGCTTTTTAATCAGTTGCTTCATTTAATGTTACTGAATGGATCATAAAGAACAAAGATGAGCTTGATTCGTAACGTAGAGATGGATGTACGCCGCTTTAGAGGGCGGATCTATACGGTCACACTGATAGTGCTCTTAGCATTTTTGTTTTTAATTTTTAGACTCATCTATCTTCAAATTTGGAGATATCAAGATTTGAACGAGCAGGCGGAAAGTAACCGCACGGCAATTGTTCCGATTGTGCCCAACAGGGGCGTAATCATGGACAGGAACGGTATCGTGCTTGCAACCAATTATTCCGCCTACACACTAGAGATCACGCCCTCTAAAGCTCAACTCCCTATGGATGAATTGATCGATAGGCTTGCAGAGATTGTTGATATACAAGGGCGTGATAGACGCAGGTTTAAGAAAATGAGGGAGGAATCCAAAAGTTTTGATTCTGTGCCCATCCGTACGCGCTTAACGGATGAAGAAGTTGCCCGATTTGCCGCCCAGCGCTTTCGGTTTCCGGGCGTAGAAATTCGTGCCCGATTATTTCGCTCCTATCCATTCAATGGTCTTGCGAGCCATGTGATCGGCTACATTGGAAGGATTAATCAGTCTGAAAAAGATAAGCTTGCAGAAAGCGAGGAAGCAAATTACAGAGGCACGGATTACATTGGGAAATTAGGCGTTGAGCAAAGTTATGAAGCACAACTGCACGGGACTACGGGGGTGCATGAAATGGAGACCTCGGCAGGAGGTCGGGCTGTAAGGCGTTTACGAAGCAGCCCTGCTACGCCTGGGAATACAGTAGTTTTGTCCTTGGACATCAAGTTGCAAAAGCTTATTGAGGACCTGTTTGGTACGAGGCGAGGCGCCATGGTGGCAATGGACCCGAAGACAGGAGAAATTTTAGCGTTTGTAAGTAAACCAACTTTTGATCCGAATTTATTCGTAGAAGGTATTGATGTTGAGAATTGGCAAGCCCTCAATGACTCTTTAGATAAGCCACTTTTGAACCGGGCCCTTAGAGGAACCTATCCGCCTGGGTCGACGTATAAGCCTTTTATGGCCTTAGCCGCGCTTCAAACGGGTAAACGAACTCCGTCTCAGCAAATCTTTGATCCAGGTTTTTTTATGTTCGGTAATCACCGATTTCACGATGACAAAGAGGGCGGCCATGGAACGGTTGATATGTATAAATCAATCGTTGAGTCTTGTGACACTTATTACTTCATGCTCGCCCGCGACTTAGGTGTTAACGAGATTCACGATCAGATGCAACCCTTAGGCTTTGGACAACTAACTGGGATTGATATTTTGGGAGAGGCAAGAGGAGTATTACCCTCTACGGAGTGGAAACGGACGACTTATCATAAGCCCGAACAACAACGGTGGTATTCAGGTGAGACGATATCGCTTGGGATTGGACAGGGCTATAACAATTTCACGATCTTACAAATTGTACAGGCACTCTCAACAGTTGCAAATGACGGCTTGAAAGTTAGGCCGCATTTAGTTAAGGAAATTGTCGATGTTGAAACAAAAGAGCGGCGCACAGTATCCAAAGAGTCCGTAGAGCGAGTGCCGCTGCTCCAAGAGAACATAGATGTTATTAAAAAAGCACTGGTAGGCGTAAATATAGAGGGGACGTCGGCCACTAGCTTTGCTGGTGCTACGTATACAAGTGCAGGCAAGACCGGAACGGCGCAGGTGTACACCGTTAAAGAGAATGAAAAATACAACAGCAACAAAATAGATGAGCGTATGAGAGATCACGCACTGTTTATGGCTTACGCACCTGCAGATGATCCTAAGGTAGCAATAGCCTTAGTAGTTGAGAACGCAGGATTTGGCGCGCAAAATGCCGCCCCTATTGCTCGTCGTGTATTTGACTATGTGCTTCTAAGTCAGTATCCATCCCAAGAGGATATTGAAGCCGTTCAAAAGGGACAAGCTACCCGCCCAATAGGTAAGGTTAGGGATGTCTCTAAGATTTCATGGCCTCCCAAAGATGACGCAAAGTCTCCACCAACAGAGGACGCCGCAATAGCGCAATAAAACGCAACTGCGTTTAGTCCGTGCTAGAGCAGCGAATTAATATCTAATAAAATCAAGGTGTTAGTTTAATAAATCCCGAATTAATGGCCACACAAAGTCGGCACTTGTTTTTAGTATGAGTAGGCTGACGATGATGATGAAGAAGTAACGCACAAAGTTCGTGCCTTTGCTAAGCGCTAATCGCGTACCTAAGAAGCTACCGAATATATTCGCCAAGGCAAGGGGAATAGCTAAATGCCACCAAACATAACCCTGCGTACAAAATAATAAAAGTGCGGCTGAGTTGCTTGCTGTATTGAGTATTTTGGCGCCAGCAGATGCGTGAAGAAAATCATAACCTAACCAACGAACAAGCAGAAAAACAAAGAAACTCCCCGTTCCAGGCCCAAAAAATCCATCGTAAAAACCAATGAATGCACCTATGATTGCAAGACGAATTGTTTCTTGGTTGACTGTGAATTTTGGTGCGTGCGTTTGCCCTAGGTCTTTTTTTGCAATGGTGTAAAGTAAAAGCGCAAAGAGCACTACTGGCAGGGCTGCTTTAAACGAAGACGCAGTTACAAGAGTAACGCACCAAGCTCCAGTAAATGAGCCAAGTAAAGCACAGGTAGCTCCAATTAGTAAGCCTCTAAGGGGTAAGCTTACCCTTTTGCAATAGACCCAGGAGGCAAAAGCAGTCCCCCATACTGAAGCCGCCTTGTTGGTGCCAAGAAGATTTGGAGGCGAAGCATTTGGGTAGGCAGCAAAAAGAGAGGGAACCATAATGAGTCCCCCTCCCCCGACAATGGCGTCAATAAAGCCCGCTAACCCTGCGGCAATGGTGATTGCAATAAGTGAGAAGATATTCAAGTAGGTGGGACTCGAGTGTGGGAGTTGCATGCAAAGGTTTTAGGCAACGCGCTAATTGCAAGGGCCCATGAAAAAAACCACCATAACCCGCGAAAGTTAGGATGGTTTCATTTCAGGCAGTTTGATTGTACTTATGCCGAAGGATCGCTTATTTTTGTCTCCTCAACCCCTAAAAATTTTCGGATCGAGATTTTGTTTTTTTATTCCCTTGATGGTGAGAATGTACTATTCATGAGGGTAAAAAAACATTAGTGCTTACCCGGCGGGATTCGACCAATCATTTGACGAAGGGGACACTCACTGGTGATCACTTGCAATCCAAGCCGCCGCTCGCTCAGCGACCATGAGAGTTGGACTATTTGTATTGCCGCTCGTAATACTGGGCATGACACTGGCATCTACGACGCGAAGACCTTTGATAGTAGAGCCCTTACCGTCAAAGACTCTGAGGCGAGCATCCACAACTGCATGAGGATCCCCTAGAGTACCCATTTTTAAGGTGCCGACCGGATGGAAAATGGTTGTACCTATGTCCCCTGAGAGTCGAGCTAATTCGGCGTCAGATTGATACTGAATTCCGGGCTTGTATTCAGAGGGCTCAAAATGCGCAAGTGCTGGCTGAGAAACTATATTTCTAGTAATGCGAAGGGATTGTGCGGCGATCTCTTGATCTTCCCTCGTATTTAAATAGTTGGGTTTAATGAGTGGCGCAACTTTAAAGTCAGGACTATGAATATGTACCGAGCCGCGACTGCTTGGGTTTAAATTACAAACACTAGCGGTTATGGCTGGAAACGGGTGCAACGGCTCTCCAAAAGCATCCAGGCTTAAGGGCTGAACGTGATACTGCAAATTGGGCCACTTCAGGTTGGGGTTGCTTTTGGTGAAAGCGCCAAGTTGGGAGGGTGCCATACTCATGGGCCCACTTCTATGAAGTGCATATTCAAGTCCAATCTTTAATTTGCCGCTCCAACTGTTTGCAATGGTGTTGAGTGTTTGAGTATTCTTGACTTTAAATACTGCTCTAATTTGTAAATGATCTTGAAGATTCTCTCCCACGCCCTGTAGGTCAACGACTTGGGTGATGCCTGCATCAAAGAGGTGCTTTGCCTGACCAATACCAGAGAGCTCCAAAATTTGTGGTGAGCCGATGCTGCCGGCGCTAAGAATAACCTCTTTATGTGCCGTAACTTGGATGCGCTCATTGTTTCGCAAAACCTCCAATCCCGAACATTTGGATGTAGTCGACTCAGTAAAGTTTGTGAGTTTTAAGCGAGTTACTTGTGCACTTGTCCAAAGGTGCAAGTTTGGTCTATTTAATACTGCCCGAGTCAGGAAGGCTTTTGATGTGTTCAGACGTAAGCCCTTGTTTTGATTTACCTCAAAGTATCCAACGCCTTCATTGTTTCCGCTGTTAAAGTCATCTGAGGAAGGGATACCGCTTTGTACTGCAGCAAGTGCAAATGCGTCCAATATTTCCCAACGAAGGCGTTGAGTTTGAACATGCCATTCGGCACCCGCTTGGGTGTTGTTCAGCCGCTCTTTGTAAAAATCAGGCGCATCTAACCTGGCAATGCGGTCTTGAATAGCATCGTCCAAGCCGGCGTGAATGTCTGTACTGGCTAAATGATGGTGTTCGTGCAGTTTGAAGAAATCAAGGCTGTTTTGCCAACTCCAAGCCTCATCATTTAAAAGTGCCGACCATTGGTCGTAGTCTCTTGATTGTCCCCGCATGTAGATCATGCCGTTAATACTTGAGCATCCCCCCAAGACTCTACCTCTTGGATACTTTAAGACGCGCCCGTTCAAGCCAGTTGATGGTTCTGTGGAGTAAAGCCAATCGGTCCGGGGGTTGCCAATGCAGTAAAGATAGCCTACTGGAATATGAATCCAGTGGTAGTTATCCGAGGGTCCGGCCTCCAACAGCAATACCTTTACGCGCGGGTCAGCGCTCAGGCGATTGGCCAGCAAACAACCTGCGGTGCCTGCACCGACGATGACGAAATCAAATTCAGTAGAGCTCAAAGTATAGAAACTAATTAAAGATTTAAAATTTTATTAGGCTGCAATGAATGGTTCTTCAAACACCATCAAAATTTAACGTCCCCCGCTTACGTCCAAAATTGCTCCTGTCGTATAAGAGGCATCTTCGCTAAGTAGCCAAACAATCGCTTTGCCAACCTCCTCTGCTGTTCCTGCTCTTTGCATGGGGACGACACCTGCAGAATCTTTGGCCCTATTAGGTTGACCACCGCTTGCGTGAATCTCTGTGTCAATGATGCCGGGTCTTACCGCATTGACTCTAATACCTTGGGAGGCGATCTCTCTGGACAAACCGATTGTGAATGAGTCAATGGCCCCTTTACTTGCCGCGTAATCTACGTAATTTGATGCACCGCCGATTTTTGCGGCAACACTTGATAGATTAACTATGCTGCCGCCTTTGCCGCCGTGCTCAGTGCTCATTCGTTTGATGGCCTCTCTAGAGCAAGCAATGGTACCTAAAATATTAATTCGCATCATGCGCTCCAAGCGCTCCCAACCCATGTCAACAACTTTGCTGGTCATGTCAACAACGCCGGCGTTGTTGACCAGTCCGTTAAGCCCTCCAAAGTGTGAGTCTATATCAGCAAACATTTTTAATATTTGTGCCTCATCTCCAACATCAGCTTGTATACAAAGTGTTTTTGCTCCTAAAGACTCTAGCTGTGCACATAAGGCTTGTGCGGCTGCTTTGTTTTGTGTGTAATTGACAACTATATCCCAACCAGCTTTAGCGCTGAGTATTGCTGTTGCTGCGCCAATCCCACGGCTAGCTCCTGTAATGAGTAAAACGGGTTTCAAATTTAATCTCCAGTAGTTAAAAGATAAAAATCAGGAAAATGACGAAAGTAGTTTGTAATACGTGAGTAATTGAGTTAAATCTTGGGTTGATAATAGGCGCAATGAACGAGTCAATGCAGACATAAGACTTTAAATCAAAAACGTATTTAAAAACACGAAGAAAATGGTTGAATATTACCTCGCCCCGTCAAGCCCTTGGACTTACATGGGGCACTCAAGGTTTGAGGATATTTTGAGTGCCACTAGAGTAAATGTACGACTGTTCCCCGTAGATTTGGGCGGTAAGGTCTTTCCCGCAACAGGGGGTTTACCCGTGGGGCAAAGATCTGTACAGAGACAGGCTTATCGTTTGGTTGAGTTAAAGCGGTTTAGCGATCATTTGAAGATCCCTCTTAATTTGAACCCTAAATTCTTTCCCGTCTCCGCAGATCCAGCAGCTAAATTAATCATTGCAGTTCAAGAAAAAGAGGGACCGAGTGCTGCGATGACTTTAACCGGAATTATTTTGGAAGCAGTTTGGGCGGGGGACGCAAATATTGCAGATCCAGAAGTTTTAAACGCTTCATTATTGAGGGCAAATTTGAGCCATGAGTACTTAGCACTTTCCAGTGCGAGTTGGGTGAAAGACCTCTATGAACAAAATACAATAAGAGCGATTGAGCAAGGTGTGTTTGGCTCCCCTAGTTACGTGTGGAACAAGGAAATATTTTGGGGGCAAGACAGGTTAGATTTTCTCAAAATGCGGTTAACGCAGGAAGCGGGATTAAATTAAGCTCTACCAACACCTGATTTTTAACAGTATTAACAAGCAATAAAAGGGAATTCAAAATGAGTCAATCCATTCAATTAAAAGCTAGTGACGGATTTATGAGCGCGGCTTATGTGGCCGTCCCCAAAGTCTCTGTTCGCGGAGCTGTAGTGATTGTGCAGGAGATCTTTGGGGTTAATTCACATATACGAGCAGTTGCTGATAGCTATGCATTGGCAGGATTTTTAGCTGTAGCACCAGCAACTTTTGATCGAGTTCAAAAGGGTGTGGAGTTGGGCTACACGGCTGAAGATATGGCTGCAGGCATTGAATTAAAAGCAAAAGTTGAGGCCCTGCCCAGTCCGGGTGTAATTGCAGACCTTCAAGCCGCAGTAGATTACGCCGGTGCTAATGCAAAAGGAAAAGTTGCAATGGTGGGTTATTGCTGGGGTGGCTTGCTTACGTGGAGGAGCGCAGAGCTTGTGAGAGGGCTTAGCGCTGCTGTGCCTTATTACGGAGGTGGTATGACTATGGAGGATGAGTCTAAAAGGAGACCAAGGTGTCCAGTTATGGCGCATTTTGGCGATAAAGACCACTGGATTTCTATGGAGTCAGTAGAGGCCTTTAAAAAGCATCAACCAGAGGCGCAGGTTTTTGTATACGAGGCTGATCATGGATTTAACTGTGATCATAGAGGTTCGTATGATGTAAAGGCGGCAGATTTGGCTTTAGAGAGAACGCTTGGATTTATAGTCAAAGAGCTCTCTTAAAGTTTTCAACTTTAAAAACCTGCAATTCAACCAAATTTTCAATAAGCCTCTTTTTTGATGAGCTCAGCTGCTTGGATTGCAAAATAGGTGAGTATGCCGTCCGCTCCAGCCCGTTTAAAGGCCAGTAACGACTCTAAGGCGCATGCCTCTAAGTCAAGCCAACCATTTTGTGCTGCAGCTTGAATCATGGCATATTCTCCAGATACTTGATAGACGAAGGTAGGCATTTGAAACGCCTCCTTGACTTTGCTCACAATATCTAGGTAAGGCATGCCTGGCTTAACCATCACCATGTCTGCCCCTTCTGCTATGTCAAGGGAGACCTCTCGAAGTGCTTCCTGTGAATTGCCTGGGTCCATTTGATAGACCTTTTTGTTGCTTTTTCCTAGGTTTTTTGCTGACCCCACTGCATCTCTAAACGGACCATAAAAGGCACTTGCGTATTTGGCGCTGTAAGCCATGATACGGGTGTGAATAAGTTGGTGGTGATCCAAGTTACTTCGAATTGCTCCGACACGTCCGTCCATCATGTCGCTTGGTGCAACGATGTCAACACCTGCCTGGGCTTGAACAAGTGCTTGTTTTACAAGCACTTGGGTAGTTTCGTCGTTTAATATAAATCCGCTAGCATCTAATAAGCCGTCTTGACCATGGCTTGTGTAGGGGTCTAAAGCGACATCAGTCATGACGCCAAGTTCAGGAAAACGTGTCTTTATTGCCTGCACTACTTTTGGAATGAGTCCGTTGGGGTTGGCCGCTTCAATTCCGTCGGGGGTCTTAAGGGATGGATCAATGACGGGAAATAACGCCAAGACAGGAATGCCTAACCGAACACAGTTCTCAGCGACAGGTAAAAGTACGTCTAAACTCATTCGGTTAACGCCTGGCATTGATGCAACAGGGTCGTTTTTCTTTTGTCCCTCTTGAACAAATACGGGGTAGATCAAATCATCCACGCGGAGATGATTTTCGCGGACCAATCGCCGTGTGAAGTCGTCCCGTCTTAGGCGGCGAAGCCGAGTTTGGGGAAATTGGGATGGATGATGCATAGGCTTTAAAGGGGTGAACAGGGAAAAAATATTGAGCTTGTTTTTAATCATTTTACGTGCAAGAGTGCTACATAGGGATGTTGTTAGTGTTGCTTGCGATAACTGTCAGTTAAAGATTCAAAAAGCTTAAAAAGGCTAGTCGTGGGCGTTGCTGTGACGCTTCTTAGGCATTACACTTTACAAATGCTTTGGATTAAATCATTTCATATTATTTTTGTAGCCAGTTGGTTTGCTGGTTTGTTTTATTTGCCCCGAATTTTTGTCAATTTAGCCATGGTTGAGGAGAGCTCTATTGCAGAGCGTGCAAGATTACTGCTAATGGCTAAAAAATTGTTACGGTTCACCACATTTCTTATGGTCCCAGCAATTGTTCTTGGAATTTGGTTGGTTTGGGCTGAGGGACTCATAGGGCCAGGCGGCGTATTTGCCACACAAGGGTGGTTACACGCAAAATTTTTTTTGGTGACGCTCACTATTTTTTATCATATAGGATGTGCACGTCATTTGATCTGGTTTGAGCAAGGCCGTAGGCCGCATAGTCACGTTTGGTATCGTTGGTTTAATGAGATACCAGTTTTACTTTTGACCGCGACTGTGATTTTGGTGGTCGTAAAGCCCTTTTAATTACTGCACATGGCTATACAACAGGAGCAAGACTCGGTTGGAGTTGAACAAGCTTTAGTAGATGAGCCTACATCTGCTTGGTCTTTGGCAAGTATTTATATTGTATTAATCGTTTATGCAAGCTTGTATCCGTTTCAAAATTGGCGGAATCAAGAATTAAATCCACTTGAGTTTTTATGGGCTGGATGGCCTCATTACTGGAGCGGTTTTGACGTTGTATTCAATATTGTGGGATATGCACCGTTAGGATTTTTTTTAACACTCGGATTTTTGAGATCGGGAAACAACAAGGCTGCTTTAATGAGTGGCCTGATTTTGTCTTCTATGCTTTCATTGGCAATGGAGTGTTTACAAAGTTATTTGCCTGCCCGCGTCCCCTCGCTTGCTGATCTGGTTTTTAACGCGGTAGGAGCCACCATGGGTTCACTTAGCTCTTATGTGCTTGAGCGGATGGGTTTTTTGGATCGTTGGAGCTTGTTTCGCGGCCGCTGGTTTATTGCTTCCTCAAGGGGCGTTAGTGCAAGCTTGGTGCTGATAGCTTTATGGCCATTTTGTTTATTGTTTCCAAGTGCTGTTCCGCTCGGGTTAGGCCAAATTCATGCAAGGTTACAGGGTGTACTTCATGAGTTGTTGGCCAATACACCATTTTTAAATTGGTTGCCAAACTTTGACGTTCAAGCTCAGCCCCTCGCTCCGGGGGTGGAGCTGGTTTGCGTAGCGCTTGGGTTATTGGGGCCTTTTTTATTAGGTGCGGCCGTAATCAAACGGCGATGGCAACGGATGGTATTCCTAGGTATCGTCGTGAGCTGTGCTTTTTTAGTTACAGGGTTGTCAGCGGCACTTAGTTTTGGTCCCTCTCATGCCTGGTCTTGGATGAGTGCTTGGGTGGGGGCAGGATTGGTTTTGGGGATTCTGTTGTGTCTCCTAACACTCAAATTGGACGCGAACAGCTGTGATATTTTTCTTGTTATTGTCATAACCCTACAACTCTTCTTGATTAATCAAAAAGGCGTGGATGCGTATTTAGAGCAAAACCTACAAACTTGGGAGCAGGGGCGTTTTATACGGTTTCATGGGCTTGCGCAGTGGCTGGGTTGGATATGGCCTTTTGCGGTGCTGGCGTTGATTTTTTATAAATTGCTACGGGGACTTAGATCCAAATAAATCACTAAAATAGCGGGATGAATGAACAGCAAAATCCGGCGCCGTATTTCAAACACCATGTGTTTTTTTGCTTAAATGAGCGGGCGAACGCACAGGCTTGTTGCGCCCAGCACCAAGCACAAGTCGCATTTGATCACTGTAAGCAAAAAGTAAAAGATCTTGGGATAAGTGGTGTTGGTGCTGTTAGGGTAAATAAAGCGGGATGCTTGGATCGTTGTGCGGGAGGGCCAGTACTGGTAGTTTATCCCCAGGCTATTTGGTATACCTTTGTAGATCTGAGCGATATAGATGAAATTGTTGAGTCGCATCTAAAAAATGATGTGGTCGTCAAAAGACTTCTATTGCCATCAGATGTGGGTCGTTAGTTGTGAATAAATCAAGCGAAAAATTGACCCTAGATGGTGGTGCCGGTCTTATCGAAGCTTTATTAGATCACCCAAGCAACGAGGCATCGAGTTCTCAAGAGCGGGGAATAGCAATTATTTGTCACCCCCATCCTTTATTTGGTGGGACGATGGACAATAAGGTTGTTCAAACTTTGGCCCGTGGTTTTTTAGCAAGTGGTTGGCGTACGCTTAGATTTAATTTCAGAGGCGTTGGCCAATCCCAGGGCGAGCATGATAACGGGCGGGGTGAAGTTGCTGATTTGTTGACAATCATTGATCAAGTTGCGGCTTCTGGCCCTGTTGCATTGGCGGGGTTCTCTTTTGGCGCCTTTATTGCCTCACACGGCGTACAAGCTTTAAGCGAGGGAGGGCGTGCAAGCGCCAATGATCCTAGTGAAGCTTTTGGCGGCGATTTAAAAAAGGTGATCTTAGTAGGCACCGCGACGACGCGCTTTGATGTTCGCCCTATTGCTCCCGTCCTTCATAGCCGCACTCTTGTGATTCACGGCGAAGAGGACGAAACAGTTCCCTTAACTTCTGTGATGGACTGGGCTCGACCGCAGGTTTTGCCCGTTACAGTGGTGCCCGCGGTGGGCCATTTCTTTCACGGCCAGTTGCCTTTATTAAAGGCTTTGGTTATGCAGCACTTGAAGGATTGATGCATGCTGCAGATTTGTTTTTTTATTGTGGACTAAGTAAATTTAATGAAAATATTTGATGCGATGGACTCCAGAATTCTTGGGGTAAGGTTGAGCGCGTGTTTAATCGGCTTGGGTGTATTGGGCATGGTATTTAGCGCGCACGCTCAGCAACCCCAGGCACCTGAGGTTGCAGCGAAGGCCTATCTATTGTTGGATGTAAGTGCACATCAGGTCCTGGCAGAAAAGGGTGCGGATGACCCGGTAGAACCAGCGTCACTCACTAAGTTGATGAGCGCATATTTAGTTTTTGATGCACTCAGACTAAAAAAAATAAACCTCACCCAAACGCTACCTGTTAGTGTTCATGCCTGGAAGGTAGAGGGCTCCAGAATGTTTATTGATCCGAAGATGCAAGTGCCAATTGAGGATTTGATAAAGGGAATGATTGTTCAATCTGGTAATGATGCCACTTTAGTTTTGGCAGAAGGAGTGGGGGGTACTGAGGAGCATTTTGTTCAGATGATGAATGAACAAGCTAAATTGCTGGGCATGAAAAATACTTCATTTAAAAATCCAGCAGGATTGCCCGAGCAGGGTCATATTACGACGGCAAGGGATTTATCGATCTTGGCAACTCGCTTAATGCAAGACTTCCCTCAGTATGTGGGGTATTACGCCATCAAGAAATATCGCTACCCTGGTACACCTGTTTCAAATGAGAACAATAGAAATCTACTTTTATTCAGAGATCCTTCCGTTGATGGACTCAAGACAGGGCATACCGATGCAGCTGGTTACTGCATGATTGCGACTGCAAGGCGAGACTTTCCTAATTTGGCTGGACGTAGGTTGCTGGCCATTATTTTGGGCGCATCAAGTGATGTAACGCGAGCTAATGAGGCGCAAAAACTTCTAAATTGGGGTTTTACGACTTTTGAAGGAATTAAGTTGTACGACGCTGGACAAGTGGTTCAGACTCCTCCGGTTTGGCATGGGCGTGAGTCAACTGTAAAACTGGGACGTACCGAGCCCATTGTTGTAGCGGTTCCCAGTGGACAAGCGGGCAGAATAAAAACCGAGGTGTCCAGGGTGGATCCACTTTACGCTCCAATTACGGTTGGTCAAGCAATGGCTAAATTGAAGGTGAAATTGGATGATGTCACTCTATTAGAGTTGCCACTCTTGAGCCTCCAAAATATTGAGCAAGCCGGTTTTATGGGCAGGACATGGGACACAATTAGGTTGTGGATTAAATGAGACACGCATTTTGATTGACCACACATCTCTCGATAGGCCCATGTTCTGGGCGTATTTGTTCGGGCTATTAGGCTTAATCATGGACAAAAGACCTGGTTTGTATAAAGTTAGTTGACAGTGCGGGCCCTGACTTGGCCTATCCGCCGGGAGGGGGAAAAGGAGCGTTGTAAGGGTTTTATGTATGCAAAATCAGTAATTTAGCCCACTCCTCTAAATTTCTACCTTTTCAAATAGGTTAAAACTGTTATACTAGAAGGCTTTTCGGAATTTCGCCGAGAAGTAAATAGATTTACGTTATCAACGTTGAGGGACGTTTAAATGCCAACCATTAGTCAATTGGTGAGACAAGGACGCACGGTCGAGAAGATCAAGTCCAAGAGTCCAGCTATGCAAAACTCGCCCCAAAGGCGCGGCGTTTGCACACGCGTGTACACCACCACTCCAAAGAAGCCTAACTCTGCACTGCGCAAAGTGGCTAAAGTTCGTTTAACCAATGGTTTTGAAGTAATTTCATACATTGGTGGTGAGGGCCATAACTTGCAAGAACACTCAGTGGTTCTGGTTCGTGGTGGTCGTGTTAAAGATTTGCCTGGTGTGAGATATCACATTGTGCGTGGATCGCTTGATTTGCAGGGTGTTAAAGACCGTAAGCAGTCGCGTTCCAAGTACGGTGCAAAGCGTCCTAAAAAGGCGTAATTTATATTTTGGGTGGTGTGCGCTTTGCGTTTCAAGGCGCGCGCACTTGAATAGGATCCGTGCCAACTGGTTTGTGCCTGAAATATGGTTTAGCCAGTGCGGATAGTAAGTGGTAGTTAAATGGCTACCGAGGCGATTGATTTTGATCGCTAACTGAAATTTTAAAAAGAGGTTATTGTTATGCCACGTCGTCGCGAAGTCCCTAAACGTGAAATTCTGCCAGATCCAAAGTTTGGTAATGTTGAGCTTTCCAAATTCATGAATGTGATCATGGAGAGCGGTAAAAAAGCTGTCGCCGAGCGCATTATTTACGGTGCACTAGAGCAGATCGAGAAAAAAGCTAATAAAGATCCGCTAGAGTTATTTAGCTTAGCAATCAATAACGTTAAGCCTATGGTTGAGGTTAAGTCCCGCCGTGTTGGCGGTGCAAACTACCAGGTTCCTGTTGAGGTGCGCCCCGTTCGTCGTTTGGCATTGTCCATGAGATGGATTAAGGAGGCTGCTCGTAAGCGCGGTGAGAAATCAATGGCTTTACGTTTGGCCAATGAGCTGCTCGAGGCCTCAGAAGGCCGTGGTGGGGCGATGAAAAAGCGCGATGAAGTACACCGTATGGCAGAAGCTAACAAAGCTTTCTCGCACTTCCGTTTCTAATTTCCAATTAAAAAAGGCCTTGGCTAGGTTTGCCTCGTTGGTGGGGTTCTTTGTGGCTAGGTCGAACTTTCTGATTTAAAAAGGGTAATTCCATGGCTCGCAATACTCCTATCGAGCGTTATCGTAATATTGGTATTTCTGCTCATATTGATGCTGGAAAAACAACTACGACAGAACGCATTTTGTTTTACACCGGTGTAAATCATAAAATCGGTGAAGTTCATGATGGTGCTGCAACCATGGACTGGATGGAGCAAGAGCAGGAGCGTGGCATCACTATCACGTCGGCTGCAACAACCTGTTTTTGGAAGGGTATGGACCTATCGTTCCCTGAGCATCGCATCAATATTATTGACACCCCCGGACACGTTGATTTCACCATTGAAGTCGAGCGCTCAATGCGTGTGCTTGACGGCGCTTGCATGGTTTACTGTGCAGTTGGTGGCGTTCAGCCCCAGTCTGAAACTGTTTGGCGTCAAGCTAACAAGTACCGTGTGCCTCGCTTGGCGTTTGTCAACAAAATGGACCGTACAGGAGCAAATTTCTTCAAAGTCTATGACCAAATGCGCTTGCGTTTGAAGGCCAACCCAATTCCAATCGTTATACCAATTGGAGCAGAAGAGAACTTTACAGGGGTGGTTGACTTATTAAAAATGAAAGCCATCATTTGGGATGAAGCTTCTCAAGGCATGAAGTTTGAATATCAAGAAATCCCTGCTGATTTAGCTGCGACGGCTAAAGAGTGGCGTGAAAAGATGGTTGAAGCTGCAGCAGAGGCATCAGAGGAATTAATGAATAAATACCTTGAAGAAGGTGATTTGTCAGAGGATGAAATTCGGACGGGCTTGAGGACAAGAACTATTGGCGGTGAAATTCAGCCAATGCTTTGCGGTACAGCCTTTAAAAACAAAGGCGTCCAACGCATGTTGGATGCTGTCATCGAATTAATGCCTTCTCCTTTGGACATTCCTCCTGTTGGCGGTTTGGATGAGGACGAAAAAGAAGTTCATAGAAAAGCAGATGACAAAGAAAAGTTTTCAGCACTGGCATTTAAATTGATGACGGACCCATTCGTTGGGCAACTGACTTTCGTTCGTGTTTACTCAGGCATCTTGTCAAAAGGCGATACGGTTTACAACCCAATTAAGGGCAAGAAAGAGCGTATTGGTCGTATTGTTCAGATGCACGCAAACACCCGTCAAGAAGTTGATGCGATTTGCGCCGGAGATATTGCGGCCTGTGTAGGCTTAAAAGATGTAACGACTGGTGAGACACTTTGCTCTCCAGATGACATTATTACTTTGGAGCGCATGGTCTTTCCTGAGCCTGTGATTGCTCAGGCCGTTGAGCCAAAGACAAAGGTTGACCAAGAGAAGATGGGAATCGCATTGCAGCGTTTGGCTGCAGAAGATCCTTCCTTCCGCGTAAAAACAGACGAAGAGTCTGGCCAGACCATTATTGCGGGTATGGGTGAGTTGCACTTGGAAATTATCGTTGATCGAATGAAGCGTGAGTTTGGTGTCGAAGCTAACGTAGGTAAGCCACAAGTAGCGTACCGAGAGACAATTCGCAAGACTGTAGAGGACGCCGAAGGCAAGTTTGTGCGTCAATCTGGTGGTAAGGGTCAGTACGGGCACGTTGTGTTTAAGATTGAGCCCAATGAGCCAGGTAAGGGCTTTCAGTTTGTAGACGCAATCAAAGGCGGTGTGGTTCCAAGAGAATACATTCCAGCAGTTGAAAAAGGCGTTATTGAAGCTTTAACCTCTGGAGTGTTAGCAGGTTACCCCGTAGTGGACGTTAAAGTGACCTTGCACTTTGGCTCGTACCATGATGTTGACTCTTCTGAGATGGCATTCAAGATGGCTGGTATCTTTGGATTTAAAGAAGGATGTAAAAAAGCATCTCCTGTGATCCTAGAGCCTATGATGTCTGTTGAAGTTGAAACTCCTGAGGACTACGCTGGTAACGTGATGGGTGATTTATCCTCACGTCGCGGTATGGTTCAGGGTATGGAAGACATGGTAGGTGGTGGAAAGGCTATTAAAGCTGAGGTTCCTCTTTCAGAAATGTTTGGCTATTCAACCACACTTCGCTCAATGTCCCAAGGTCGTGCAACTTACACCATGGAATTCAAGCACTATACAGAAGCACCACGTAATGTGGCTGAAGCAATTGTTGCTTCCCGTGCTAAATAAACTAGGCTTGATAGATTACGCAAAGTATTTCTAATTGACTTTATGCGCCCCAGAGCCTTGGGGCGCTCGTCTGCGACAAAGTGCCATCTTGTTACCCGTGCGAGATGATTTAGCAACCTTGTGCAAACGCTAAACCGGACACGGGCTTTGTTCTTTGGAGTAAAAAAATGGCAAAAGGCAAGTTTGAGCGTACCAAGCCACACGTTAACGTTGGCACGATTGGTCACGTGGACCATGGTAAGACGACGCTGACAGCGGCGATTACAACGGTTTTATCTACGAAGTTTGGTGGTGAGGCGAAGGCCTACGACCAAATTGATGCGGCGCCAGAAGAGAAAGCGCGCGGAATTACGATTAACACAGCGCACGTTGAGTACGAGACGGCTAACCGTCACTACGCGCACGTGGATTGTCCTGGGCACGCTGACTATGTGAAGAACATGATTACGGGTGCGGCGCAGATGGACGGAGCGATTTTGGTTTGCTCTGCTGCGGACGGACCTATGCCACAAACGCGTGAGCACATTTTGTTGGCGCGTCAGGTTGGAGTGCCTTACATCATCGTATTTTTGAACAAATGCGACATGGTTGACGATGCTGAGTTGCTCGAGCTCGTTGAGATGGAGGTTCGTGAGTTATTGTCTAAGTATGATTTTCCTGGTGACGACACACCGATCATCAAGGGCTCAGCTAAGTTGGCCATTGAGGGTGACAAGGGTGAGTTGGGAGAGGGTGCGATACTGAAATTGGCTGAGGCGCTAGACAGTTATATACCTACGCCAGAGCGTGCTGTTGACGGCGCGTTTTTGATGCCTGTAGAAGATGTGTTCTCAATTTCTGGACGCGGCACAGTGGTGACGGGTCGTATTGAGCGCGGAATCGTAAAGGTTGGCGAAGAGATTGAGATTGTGGGTATCAAGGATACGCAAAAGACGACATGTACAGGCGTTGAGATGTTTAGGAAGTTGCTTGATCAAGGTCAGGCGGGTGACAACGTTGGAATACTGTTGCGCGGAACAAAGCGCGAGGACGTGGAGCGTGGACAAGTGCTGTGTAAGCCTGGTTCGATCAAGCCGCACACGCATTTCACGGCTGAGGTGTATGTGTTGTCAAAGGATGAGGGGGGACGTCACACGCCGTTCTTCAACAACTACAGGCCACAGTTTTACTTCCGTACGACGGACGTAACTGGAGCGATTGAGTTGCCAGAAGGAAAAGAGATGGTGATGCCGGGGGACAACGTATCTATAACGGTGAAGTTGATCAACCCGATTGCGATGGAGGAGGGCCTGAGATTTGCGATCCGTGAGGGTGGCAAGACAGTAGGTGCTGGCGTCGTTGCAAAAATTCTGGCTTAAAGGGAACAAACACCATGTCTGCAAAACAAAAAATACGCATTAGGCTTAAGGCGTTTGATTACAAATTGATCGACCAGTCAGCTGCTGAGATCGTTGACACAGCAAAAAGAACGGGCGCCATTGTGAAGGGTCCTGTGCCCTTACCAACACGCATGAAACGTTTTGATATTTTGCGCTCACCACACGTTAATAAATCAAGCCGTGACCAGTTTGAGATTCGCACTCATCAAAGGTTGATGGATATTGTTGACCCTACTGATAAAACAGTAGACGCGTTAATGAAGTTGGATTTGCCTGCAGGTGTGGACGTAGAAATCAAGTTGCAATAAGACAACTAATTTCGAAGATAGGGGCGCTATATTGCGCCCCTTGTTATTTGGTGTTATAATTTAAGGCTCTACAAAAAATTGTAGGGTTCGATTAACCGCCTTTCACATAAAAAACACACTTGCCAATTGTAGTGAGCGTGGTGTAAGGAACTGGAGAAAAAAATGAGTCAAAGCAATCGTTTGGGGTTGCTGGGCCGCAAGGTTGGCATGATGCGCCTATTTACGGATGAAGGGGACACAGTTCCAGTCACTGTAGTAGATGTTTCAAATAACCGCGTTACCCAGGTCAAAACCCAGGAAAATGATGGATACGTAGCCTTGCAGGTTACGTTTGGGCAGCGCCGCGCATCACGCGTAAACAAGGCGCAGGCTGGACACTTGGCTAAGGCCGGGGTCGAAGCGGGCCAAATCACACAAGAATTTAGAGTTACATCTGATACAGCTGGTAAGTACCAGGCTGGAACCTCGGTGCCGGTTACAGATGTGTTTGCGGTTGGTCAAAAGGTGGATGTGCAGGGTACATCCATTGGTAAGGGCTTTACTGGAACTATTAAGCGTCACAACTTCAAATCACAGCGTGCTTCACACGGTAACAGCCGTTCGCACAACGTGCCTGGGTCTATTTCTATGGCTCAGGATCCTGGACGTGTATTTCCGGGTAAAAAAATGTCTGGTCACTTGGGTGATGTAACGGTTACTACTCAAAATCTAGATGTGATTCGTATTGATGAAGCAAGACAGTTGCTAATGATTCGTGGCGCTGTGCCTGGTGCTTCTGGTGGCTATGTAACTGTCCGCCATGCTATTAAGGCGACATCAAAATCAGACTCAAAGGGGGCTAACTAATGCAATTAGAACTCCTAAATGACCAGGGGCAAGCGTCTGCGAAATATGACGCTCCTGAGACAGTTTTTGGTCGCGATTACAACGAAGATTTGGTTCACCAAATCGTAGTTGCGTTCCAGGCAAATGCAAGACAAGGTACAAGGGCTCAAAAAGACCGCGAACAAGTCAAGCACTCTACCAAAAAGCCGTTCCGTCAAAAGGGTACGGGACGTGCGCGTGCCGGTATGACGTCTTCTCCACTGTGGAGAGGCGGAGGTCGTATTTTTCCAAATATGCCTGACGAAAACTTTACGCAAAAAATCAACAAGAAGATGTACCGAGCTGGTATGGCTTCCATTTTCTCGCAATTGGCAAGAGAGGGAAGACTTGCCGTGGTTGACGCTTTAAAAGTTGACTCACCCAAGACTAAGCTCCTAGCGGCTAAGTTCAAGGCTATGAATCTGTCCTCTGTGATGGTGATCTCTGATGAGGTTGACGATAACTTGTACTTGGCTTCTAGAAATCTAGCCAATGTATTGGTTGTTGAGGCTCGCTATGCTGATCCATTATCTTTAGTTCACTACAAAAAGATATTAGTGACTAAGGGTGCGATGGATAAACTCAAGGAGATGTTCGCATGAGTTACGGACACAACACGCACGGTACGGTCTACGACGAGGGTCGTTTGATGCAAGTTCTGGTAGAGCCAATTGTTTCTGAGAAGGCGACAATGGTTGCCGAAAAGAACAATACGGTTACCTTTAAAGTATTGCAAGATGCAACAAAACCTGAGATTAAAGCTGCTGTCGAACTTATGTTCAAGGTGGAGGTTAAGGGTGTCTCAGTTGTGTCAATTAAAGGTAAGTCAAAACGATTCGGCCGCTCTATGGGGCGTCGCGATAATATCCGCAAGGCATATGTTACGCTCAAGCCTGGACAAGAGCTCAACCTATCTGGGGAGTCTGCTTAATCATGGCTGTTATTAAGATGAAACCAACCTCACCCGGCCAACGTGCTGTGGTGAAAGTGACAAGAGATCACTTGTACAAAGGCCCAGGATTTGCGCCTCTATTAGAGCCACAATTCCAAAAGGCAGGTCGTAACAACAATGGTCACATCACAACAAGACACAAAGGTGGTGGTCACAAGCACCATTACCGAGTTGTAGACTTTGTTCGTGGTAAAGACGGTATCCCAGCAAAAGTAGAGCGCGTTGAGTACGATCCAAACCGGACTGCGCATATTGCACTGGTTTGCTATGCAGATGGTGAGCGTCGCTACATTATTGCGCCGCGAGGTTTAGAAGTCGGCGCAACAATCATGAGCGGATCTGAAGCTCCGATTCGCGCTGGAAATACTCTGCCGATACGCAACATACCAGTTGGATCAACGATTCACTGTATAGAGATCAAGCCTGGAAAAGGTGCGCAAATTGCGCGCTCTGCAGGTGCCTCTGCGACCCTTTTGGCGCGTGAAGGTACTTACGCTCAAGTGCGTATGCGCTCAGGTGAGGTTAGAAAGATTCACATTGAGTGCAGAGCAACCATTGGTGAGGTAGCTAATGAAGAGCATAGTCTGCGTCAATTGGGTAAGGCTGGTGTGAAGCGTTGGATGGGTATCCGTCCAACAGTTCGCGGTGTGGCTATGAACCCTGTTGATCACCCTCACGGCGGCGGTGAAGGCAAGACAGGTGAAGGTCGTGCACCAGTGGATCCTTGGGGCAATTTGACCAAGGGTTATAGAACTCGCAATAACAAGCGGACGCAAGTCATGATTGTTTCGCGTCGTAAGAAATAAGGGAATAGCAAATGACACGTTCGCTTAAAAAAGGTCCATTTGTGGATCATCACTTGATGAGCAAGGTTGATAAAGCCGTAGCCATCAAGGATAAAAAACCAATTAAGACATGGTCGCGTCGCTCGATGATCCTGCCTGAATTTATAGGGTTAACGATTGCAGTCCACAACGGAAAGCAACACGTTCCTGTTTATATAACCGACCAAATGGTAGGGCATAAGCTTGGCGAATTCGCCTTGACTCGCACTTTCAAAGGTCACCCTGCGGACAAGAAAGTCCAAAAGAAGTAAGGAGTGGTTATGCAAACACGCGCAGTTCTCAAAGGTGTCCGCTTATCTGTCGACAAGGGCCGATTAGTTGCGGATCTGATCAGAGGCAAAAAAGTAGATCAGGCTTTAAACATATTGAATTTCACGCAAAAGAAGGCCGCTGGCATCGTTAAAAAGGTGTTGGAGTCTGCAATTGCGAATGCTGAACATAATGATGGTGCTGACATTGACGAGTTAATGGTCAAAACCATCTATGTTGAGCAGGGTCCTTCGCTCAAGCGCTTTACAGCACGTGCCAAAGGTCGTGGCAATCAAATCGTTAAGCCCACGTGCCATGTGTACGTGACGGTTGGCAACTGAAAGGTACACAAGAATGGGACAAAAAATACACCCAACCGGTTTTAGACTCTCAGTGAGTCGAAATTGGTCAAGTCGTTGGTATGCAAATAACAGTGATTTCGCTGGTATGTTGCAAGAAGACATTAAGGTTCGCGAGTACCTAAAAGCCAAATTGAAAAATGCGGCAGTTTCAAGAATCTTGATTGAGCGTCCAGCAAAGAACGCGCGCATTACTATCTTTTCAGCACGACCAGGTGTTGTGATTGGTAAAAAAGGCGAAGATATTGAATTACTCAAAAAAGAGCTAGCGTTGCGTTTAGGCGTACCTGTAGCTGTCAATATCGAAGAAGTTCGCAAGCCTGAAATTGACGCCCAGTTAATTTCTGACAGCATTACTCAGCAATTGGAAAAACGGATCATGTTCCGTCGTGCAATGAAGCGTGCAATGCAAAATGCCATGCGCTTAGGTGCACAGGGTATCAAGATCATGTCTTCTGGACGTTTGAACGGTATTGAGATTGCAAGAACAGAATGGTATAGAGAGGGACGTGTACCACTCCATACTTTAAGAGCTGATATCGATTATGGTTTCTCTGAAGCTAAAACAACTTACGGCATTATTGGCGTAAAAGTTTGGGTTTACAAGGGAGACACACTTGGTCGAAATGATGCGCCAGTTGTTGCTGAGCCGCGTACAGAAGAAGAGCGTCGTCCACGTGGAACACGCCGTCCTGATAGTCGTCCTGGAACTGATCGTCCCGCTCGCACGGGTGGACGTCGCCCAGCTGGAACCAATGCCGCACCTGATGATGGAAGTGATAAACCACTCGAAGCAACAGATGCCCCTAAAACTACCGTCAAGCGCGTCAGAAAAGTTAGCGCGCCCGCATCCACTGGCACGGCTGCGGACGGTCAAGGAGAATAACCATGCTGCAACCGGCACGGCGTAAATTTAGAAAAGAGCAAAAAGGACGTAATACGGGTGTAGCAACTCGTGGAAACTCCGTTGCTTTCGGTGACTTCGGTTTGAAATCAACAGACCGTGGTCGTTTAACAGCTCGTCAAATTGAGTCTGCACGCCGTGCAATCTCAAGACACGTTAAACGTGGCGGACGTATTTGGATTCGTATATTTCCTGATAAACCAATCTCTCAAAAACCTGCTGAAGTTCGTATGGGTAACGGCAAGGGAAATCCTGAGTACTACGTAGCTGAGATTCAGCCAGGGAAAATACTTTACGAAATCGTAGGCGTTTCAGAAGAGTTAGCACGCGAAGCGTTCCGCTTGGCAGCAGCAAAATTACCACTGCGTACCACTTTCGTGGCCCGTATGCTTGGTCAATAATTCAGGAGAATTAAATTATGAAATCAACTGAATTAAGAGCCAAAGACACAGCAGGTGTTACTGAAGAGGTTAAATCTTTGCAAAAAGCGCATTTCAATTTGCGCATGCAAAAAGCAACCCAACAGTTAAATAACACCGCTCAACTCCGTGTGACTCGTCGCAGTATCGCACGTGCTAAAACAATCCTTGCTGAAAAGCTTGCAACAACTAAGGAGTGACCATGACGGAAGCCAAAAAATCCCTCAATCGCACCTTGATTGGCAAGGTTGTTAGCGATAAAAGAGAAAAAACTGTAACGGTCCTTGTCGAGCGTCGTGTAAAACATGCGCTTTACGGCAAAATCGTTGCTAAATCAAGTAAGTACCACGCCCATGATGAGAAGAGCGAATTTCATATGGGGGATGTTATTGAGATAACTGAAAGTCGTCCGATTTCTAAAACTAAGAATTGGGTTGCTACTCGTTTGATCGAAAAAGCTGAAATGGTTTAAGCTTATTTAGATCCATACAGCGAAAGTCTTCAAAACGGCTCACAATACGTAAGTATTTTGAGCCGTTTTCTATTTTAAGAATTCAACACATAAACGGGGCTAAAAGCCCTAAGGAGCATCACATGATAAAAATTGGAGATCAAATTCCGCATACAACATTAATGGAGTATTCTGAGGTTGAAGGTGAGGGATGTAGCATCGGGCCAAATGCCGTTGACGTTGCAAAAGCATCAGCAGGTAAAACAATTGTTATTTTTGCATTACCAGGTGCCTTTACGCCTACTTGTTCTGCAAAGCATGTTCCTGGGTATGTTGAGAAGTTCGATCAATTCATAAGTGCAGGTGTCGACGAGATTTGGTGTATCAGCGTTAATGATGCTTTTGTGATGGGTGCATGGGCAAGAGACCAAAAGAGCGTTGGTAAAGTACGAATGCTAGCGGACGGGAGTGCCGAGTTTACAAAGGGAACTGGCCTGACGCTTGATTTAACTGCTCGAGGCATGGGTTTGCGCAGCAATCGTTATTCAATGTTAGTGAAAGATGGAAAAGTTGTCACACTCAACATCGAAGCTGCAGGTGGGTTTGAAGTAAGTGATGCTTCAACTATGTTGTCACAGGTCAAGCATTAACTTTAAGCAAGACAAAGCAAGAGATATACGAGCAAAACACTGACCAGAAAAAACACAAGGGCTAATAGCCTTTTAGTCATCGTATCAATGGAGGCCACAGCAGGGGCCTCTATTTTTTTGTACCCGTGAATCATGACTGAGGTGAGATACTCAGACTTGACAAATTTGTAGTAAAGAATTGCTGAGACGTGAAGAACAATAAGAAATAAAAGAATGTAATAGCCTACGCAGGAATGATACCAAGTCATCCAATCAACCGTATTGTTGTTGACAAGACGGCTGAAGGGGCCTGAAAAGGCAATATCGTCATCACTCATTAGGCCAGAAACAACTTGGAGCGTTAGTACAAGTAACATCATGAAGACGGACAAAGCACCTAACGGATTGTGACCGGGATAAGGATTTGAAACTGGTACCGTTCTGTGCTGGCGGAAGTTGTCTAGTTCATGATTGCGTGTAGGGGCGCGAGAGAAGGTAGAAAAAATTCGCGTTGACTTTAAATAGTGAAAAAAGCGTGTGGAATTGGGAATAAAGTTAATGAAGCGCGACCAATAACCGCCCCAGAATCCCCAAAAAATTCGGAAAACAATAAGACTGAGAGTTAAATAACCTAGCAGCCCATGAAGATTGAGCCATACTCCGCCTAATAGGCCCGTAATGAACTGCGATGAAATAACAAGGACTAAAAGCCAATGGAAAAGACGAGTAGGTAGGTCCCAGACGAGGATTTTGTGCATAGAAGTCAGTTGATCAGGAGTGGGTAAGGTAAGTTGCGAGTTAGATTGACATGGGGGGAAAAGCAAAAATCAATTAATCATAGTATTATTCATATTCTTTAGGCTAAAGGTGTTGTTAATAAAAGGGAGATTGGAATATGAAGAAAATGATTAAGATTATTGGATTGGGATTGTGGCTGAGCGCTGTTGTTTTATCAAATGCCAGCGCACAGCAATTCGGCAAGCCTGAGGACGCAATCAAATACAGAAAAAGCGTATTCTTTGTAATGGGAACTCAATTTGGTCAAATAGGATCTATGGTTCAAGGCAAGGTGCCCTATGATCCAAAAGTAGCAGCCGAGAGCGCTTCAGTAGTAGAGGTAATGTCTAAACTACCTTGGCCTGCATTTGCCGAGGGGACTGATAAGGGCGAGACAAAGGCAAAAGGTGAAATTTGGATGGAACCAGGGAAATTCAAAGAGGCACAAGATAAATTAATAGCAGAGACCGCAAAACTTGCAACGGCTGGTAAAACTGGAAAAATAGAGGACCTAAAAACTGCTTTTGCTGCAACCGCTGGCGCATGTAAAAACTGTCACGATAGCTTTAGGTCCAAATAAGGGATCCTAAAACATATTGAGAAAATGAAATTTAAGATCAAATAATTTTATTTGATCTTAAATCAGTAATTGCACTATCACTTAGTTTAAGTAGATCTTTCAAAATCTCTGTAGAGTGCTGTCCTAGTAGCGGCGGAGCATGTTTGTGTTGGACGGGAGTTTTAGATAATTTAAGAGGACTTGCGACCAATTCAACTTTGGCATTGTTTGGATGCTCCCATGAGTGAATCATTTCTCGCGCTCTGACTTGGGGATCTTGAAATACTTCAGCAAAATTGTTGATGGCGCCGCAGGGTACTTTTGCAGCTTCAAGTGCTTTTAGCCAGACGAGTTTAGGGCGTGTTAGGAGACATGCCTGTAGTTCAGGAACCAAGAGATTGCGGTGACGAACACGGTCTTGGTTAAGTGAAAAGCGAGGATCGTGGTGCCATTCTTTATTAGCTACTTCGCAAAATTTTGCAAATTGACGGTCGTTACCAACTGCAAGAATGATAAATTCTCGTTCTCCCGATAAATTGGGAGCAACTTCAAAAACTTGATACGGTACGATGTTTTGATGTGCATTGCCCATACGACCAGGAATATTTCCACTAAATTGGCCATCTGTTAAATAGTTTGCACCTAAGTTAGCAAGCATGGCCACTTGTGTATCAAGAAGTGCCATATCAAGGTATTGCCCTTGGCCGCTGAGTTGTGCGTGCCTGAGGGCGGCAAGGATACCGACACAGGAGTACATGCCGGTAAAAAGATCTGCAACCGCGACGCCCACCTTTTGAGGGCCACCGCCAAGATCATCTCGCTCACCTGTAATACTCATGAGTCCGCCGATACCCTGTACGGCATAGTCGTATCCCGCTCTGTCTTTGTAGGGTCCAGTTTGACCAAAGCCAGTGATACTGCAATAAACAAGTTTTGGATTGATGAGCTTAAGAGTCTCGTAGTCAAGACCGTAACGCTTCATATCCCCTACTTTAAAATTTTCTATGAATACATCACACTCTAAAATAAGGAGTTTGATCAGTTCTTGTCCCCTCGGATGGGAGATATCACAAGTAAGGGATCGTTTGTTTCGATTTGTACCTAAGTAGTAGGCGGCCTCTTTTGTAGGATTACCCTCGTCGTCCTTGAGAAAAGGGGGCCCCCATCCGCGGGTATCATCGCCTGAGCCAGGGCGTTCAACCTTTATAACATCAGCCCCTAAATCTGCTAATGTTTGCGTACACCAAGGACCTGCAAGGACCCTAGATAAATCTAAAACGCGAATTCCGTCAAGTGAGTTCATAAAGGGGAAATAGAAGTTATTAAGGGCACAATAGCCTGATAAAGAAAAATGGAAGCAAGTCTTCGATCAAAACAAGAAATTGATACTGTATCAGCGAATATGCCTTTGATTAATAGCCAAATGAACTTGTCCCAACTATTTAGATACGCAAAGTTAGCAGTTCTAACTTTGATTGTATTTCCTACTGCATGTTCACAGGGGATAAACTGGCGGGAAGTCAACGTCGGCGACCTTGGCGTCAGTATTTGGATACCTTGCAGCCCAAGTACTGCAGCGCGCGAGATTCCGCTTGAAATAGATGCAGTAGCTAGAGCAGTAGTGGTCAATATGGTTGGTTGCGAAAAAGACGGTGTGCAATTTGCTGTCAGTAATATAGAAATGGAGTCGATCTTAAAGTCTGGTAACCCTCAGGGTGGGAGTGTTGATAAAGAATTAAAAAAGTGGATGCATTTATGGGAGTTAGCCAGTTTAAGATCCTTGGGGGTGGAGCAACAAATTGATATGCAAGATTGGATTGGAATCAATGGAGTATTAAATCCAAAAGCCCAGTCTATTGAAGTCAAGAATACAAGCGGCGTAACGGCCAAGTTTATTTGGTTTGGTTATAAAAACACTTTATATCAAATCGCTTTATACAGCACAGTACCTATTGATCAGAAAAAAGAGATGGTAAGTACGTTTACCTCATCTGTACAGATTAAATAAAATAATGACGCAAAATCTATTAAAACCTAAAGAAGCAGTTTTGGTGTTTATTGCTTTTGCATCTGCTTATTTTGCATCTACGCTTATTAGAGCGATAACTGCAACGCTATCACCTGTACTGACGATTGAATTAAGTTTGCAAGCGCATGAGTTGGGATTATTGGCTGGAGGATTTTCGCTAGGTTTTGCGATGGTACAAATCCCGATGGGGGATTGGTTGGATAAGTACGGACCCAAAAAGACTGCAATCTTACTGATGGCTTTTGCAGTTTTGGGTTGTATATGCTTTGCACTTGCAGAAAATTTTTATGCGCTTTGGTTAGCGCGAATATTAACGGGGATTGGTGTTAGTGGGTGTTTAATGGCGCCGCTTACGGGAAACAGGCGTTGGTTAACGCCTTCAGCGCAATTGCGCGCAAATTCATGGCTATTAATGGCGGGATCATTGGGGATGTTGATGTCAACACTCCCCGTTCAGTGGCTGTTGCCCGTGACTGGGTGGCGAGTGATGTTCTTTGGACTGGCTTTTTTGTTGGTGGGCTCTATGCTAGCGATAATTACTTGGACACCTCGGTGGGAGTTAGGTGGTGGACGTGAAAGGCATCAAAGCAGTGCGCTCGAAGATCATGAAAAGACTGGACAAGAAAATGGGATAAAGGCCTATTTAAAAGTCATGGCTCACCCCTATTTTCGGCGATCAGCACCCGTTGGATTTATGGCTTACGGGAGCTTGCTGGCCATTCAAACGCTATGGGCTGGACCTTGGATGGTGAATGTGGATCACTACTCCCAGTATGAGTCTGCTATGGGCTTATTTGCAATTAATTTGGCGACTTTAATATGTTTTGGTTGGTGGGGTTGGGCTATGCCTCGCATGCAAGGAAGAGGAATAACTATTCAGAATTTGGTTAAAAATGGTTATCCATTGAGCCTGATAAGCCTGGGGGCATTGCTTTTTGCTGGGTCCGGGTATAGCGCTTTAATTATTATTTGTTTTTGCTTAACAAGTTCTGTGATAGCTATGGTGCAACCCACAGTTGGTTTATCCTATCCTGCTAGTTTGGCGGGTAAGGCACTTTGCGCATATAACTTGGTGATTTTTTTGGGTATATTTGTCGTCCAGTGGGGGTTGGGTCTTATGATTGACGCTTTCAAAGTTTGGGGGCTGAGTCAGGTGGACAGTTACCGCGCAGCATTTTTTGTAGACTTGTGTTGCTGCGGAGTTTCTTATATCCATTATGTAATTGCAAAAGACGATAATCCTCTTGAAAATTAAAACCAAATACCAGATCAGAATATATGCTCATGACAGCAAAAGTTAAACAATTGTTTATAGATAACTAAATGACCACTAATATATTATTAATCGCTCATGCACCGTTGGCGCAAGCGTTGCGTGATTGTGCACTTCACGTCTATCCAGATTGCGAGTCTGAGGTGCTAGCGTTAGACGTACCACCAAGTGAAGATCCAGAAGCGACGTTGGTCAAAGCTGAGGAGTTGATGCAAAGGTTGAGCGGGGAGCAGATTTTGGTGTTGACAGATATCTTTGGGGCAACACCATCAAATGTCGCAAAAAAATTAGTTGAGGGCACGCAAATTAAGTTGATAGCAGGGGTCAATTTACCCATGTTACTGCGGGCCATATGTTATCGTCACGAGTCCATTGAAACACTGGTGCAACGTGCTTTGGCCGGCGGGGCACAGGGTGTCATGCAAGTCGCGGTAGCGGCGCCACAAAATCAAATCAAAAGAGCATATGATCAAAAACAAAGTAATTATCAGCAATAAACTGGGCCTGCATGCTCGGGCATCAGCAAAATTAACAAAATTAGCGGGCTCCTTTGCCTGTGAAATATCGATTTCAAAAGGGGACCGCAGAGTCAATGCCAAGAGCATTATGGGCGTCATGATGCTTGCTGCGGGTAAAGGTGTCGAAGTAGAGCTTGAGACCGAGGGTGCTCAAGAGGCAGAGGCAATGAATGCTTTAGTGGCTTTGATGGCGGATAAATTTGGTGAGAGTGAATAAATGATGCAAAAAAGAGTAAGCCAATGACTTTCTCAATACACGGACTTGCTGTAGCGCGTGGCATTGCTGTGGGCCGCGCTGTATTGGTGGCTTCGAGTCGGGTGGACGTTGCGCATTACTTTATCGCTACCGATCAAGTTGAGAGTGAGATACAGCGTGTAGTAGACGCCAGAGAATGCGTCATTGAGGAGATCAATAAATTACAACAAACACTTCCTAAGGACGCCCCCCCGGAGTTGGCGGCTTTGCTTGATGTTCATATGATGCTGTTGCAAGATGAAATGTTGGCCAGTGGCATTAATACATGGGTTCGTGAACGCTCATACAACGCTGAGTGGGCATTGTCTTCACAGTTAGAGGTTGTAGCACGGCAATTTGATGAAATGGAAGACCCCTATTTAAGGGAACGAAAGGGGGATCTTGAACAGGTTGTTGAGCGCATTCTTCGTCATTTAAAAGGTGATCACAACGGATTGCCTCAACGAGGATCTGTAGAAGCTAATGAATTGGTGCAGCAACAAGATCTGTTAGCGGGGGAGCAATTAGAGGTCCCCCTGATACTGGTGGCGCATGACTTATCGCCAGCTGATTTATTGCAATTTAAGCAAAGCGTATTTACGGGATTTGTCACTGATGTAGGTGGTAAAACCTCACACACGGCTATTGTCGCAAAGAGTTTAGATATACCTGCTGTTGTTGGCGCTAGAACGGCAAGTCATTTAATCCGTCAAGACGATTGGATCATTGTTGATGGTGATGCGGGCGTAGTGATTATTGACCCATCCCCAATTATCCTAGATGAGTACAGTTTCAAGCAACGACAGGCGAAGGTTGACCGAGAACGATTGTCACGACTTAGGCACCGGCCTGCAACTACCTTGGATGAACAGCCAGTGGAATTATTGGCAAATATTGAAATGCCTGAGGATACAAAAACTGCAATCAGCGTGGGGGCAGTTGGAGTCGGACTATTTAGAAGCGAATTCTTATTTATGGGACGAGACGGCCAACTCCCAGATGAGGCTGAGCAGTACAGAGCTTACTGTGCAGCAGTTGAGGGCATGAAAGGGTTACCCGTCACCATTAGGACAGTGGACGTTGGTGCGGATAAATCGTTGGACAGAACGAGCAAGGATGAATCGCATCTAAATCCAGCGCTGGGACTTCGGGCGATACGCTGGAGTTTGTCAGAGCCGGGGATGTTTCTTACGCAGCTTAGAGCCATACTTCGAGCGGCGGCAAAAGGGCAGGTCAATTTGTTGATCCCAATGCTTGCGCATGCACGGGAGATTCAGCAAACACTATCGTTGATTAAAACCGCTCAACACCAACTTGATGCCAAGGGTGAGGTTTACGGACCCGTCAAAGTCGGGGCGATGATTGAGATCCCTGCGGCTGCGATAAGTGTACGTATGTTTTTAAAATACTTTGATTTCCTGTCAATTGGAACCAATGACTTGATTCAATATACTTTGGCCATTGATCGTGCTGATGAGCAGGTAGCGCATCTGTATGATCCGCTTCACCCCGCTGTGCTAAGGCTGGTGGCAGATACCATTTCTGCCTGTAGGCAGGCGGGTAAAAGTGTTAGTATTTGCGGAGAAATGGCTGGAGACCCCGCGATGACAAAGCTGTTACTTGGGCTGGGGCTTAGAAGCTTTTCGATGCATCCCACTCAAATATTGTCCGTAAAGCAGGAAATATTAAGAGCAGATACACAGTTGTTGCAAAAATGGGCGCAAGACGTAATTTGTTCTGATGACCCATCACTTTTACTAGAGCAGCATCGCAACTCCAAAAGTGTTTAGACTTCAATGAAATGCTAGTTTTTAATAAGCGGTGAGTAAATACTCTTATCTGTGCGAATGCTAGACAAGGAAAAGCGTTGACCCCGCAAATAATCTTCTGCACAGACCAAAAGCAATGGACTTCGGTGAATGCTTTGAGAGTTTCTAATCTCATCAATTGTGAGCCAAACTGTTCTCACGATGCCTTCGTCTAGCATTAATAGCGGGTTATGAGTGCCTAGTTGGCCGCAAAAAGCAAAGCGCAAATAAGTAATGTCTTCTAGCTCAGAGGCGCTGCTTTGTTGAGAGTCGGTGCTATTTTTCACACGCCTTTGAAAGCGGGAGAGATATGCACCTACTAGGTGTTCGGGAGTAAAGGCGAATGCTGTTTCCTCCAAAACCTCTCGGATGCATGCCTGTTCTGGCGACTCACCAGGCTCCAAATGTCCCGCAGGGTTATTGAGCATTAGGCCTTCTGGGGTGTTTTCCTCGACCAAGAGAAACTTGCCCTCTTGTTCGATAATTCCAGCAACAGTGACACTGGGTTTCCATCTTTCAGACATAATAATTGAACCTTATAAAAGAGAGTGGGTACGAAAACTGAACAAAAACGTACAAACAGGTTTGCAATTTGAACTTTTGAAGGGCTAACACTTATGCATCCATGTAGCCTAATTAGGTCACAATGAGGGGTAAAGATACCTTAATGAAATTCTCACATGATTTTAGGAGCTTAATATGCTGATAGGGGTTGTTGCCGAAATAGTGGCTGGCGAGCGACGGGTGGCTATTACGCCCGAGACGACTAAAAAGTTGGTAGCTAAAGGGCACAACATCTTGATCCAATCAGGCGCTGGTGCGGGTGCGAGCATTACAGATGCTGCCTATGAAGCTGCAGGCGCAAAGATAACCGATGTTTACAGTGCTTATGATTGTGATTTGATTTTAAAAGTCCGTGCACCCCTTGAAAGCGAGGAAGCTTATTTAAAGCGCGGGGGCGTTATCGTTGGGATGTTAAATCCCTTTGACTCTGAGGGGCTACAAATCTTGGCGAGGGCTGGGCTCACTAGTTTTGCTTTGGAAGCGGCTCCTAGAACTTCGCGAGCCCAGAGTATGGATGTACTCTCATCACAGGCCAATATTGCTGGGTATAAGGCGGTAATGATTGCAGCAGACAAATACCCTAGATTTTTTCCCATGCTAATGACTGCGGCTGGCACCGTAAAAGCAGCTCGAATTGTAATTTTAGGTGTAGGCGTTGCAGGACTGCAAGCTATTGCAACTGCCAAACGCTTGGGTGCCGTGATTGAGGCCTGTGATGTGCGTCCCAGTGTGAAAGAGCAAGTGGAGTCTTTGGGCGCCAAGTTTATAGATGTGCCATTTGAAACACAAGAAGAGCGCGAAGCGGCTGAAGGGGTAGGCGGTTATGCACGGCCCATGCCTCAAAGTTGGTTGGAGCGTCAAAAGGTTGAGGTTGCCAAGAGGGTTTCGATGGCTGACATTGTCATCTCCACGGCTTTGATTCCTGGGCGTGCAGCGCCTGTGCTTATTACCCCTGAGATGGTTCAGTCTATGAAGCCTGGATCTGTAATTGTTGATTTGGCTGCTGCATCAGGTGGCAATTGTCCGCTTACCTGTGCGGATCAAACGGTGGTGCAGCACGGCGTCACGATTGTTGGAGAGACCAATTTGCCGTCCTTGGTCGCTGCGGACGCGTCAGCGCTTTACGCAAGAAACCTACTTGATTTTTTAAAACTTATCATAACCCCAGAAGGGGCTTTTCATTTAGACCTATCGGATGACATCGTTGCCGCATGTCGCGTCACACAGAACGGCGAAATCACAAGGAATTAAAGTCATGGAAATTGTTTCACATACATTAACTAATTTAGTTATTTTTATTTTGGCCATTTATGTGGGCTACCACGTTGTATGGACAGTGACGCCTGCGCTACACACACCCTTAATGGCGGTGACGAACGCGGTGTCTGCGATCGTGATCGTTGGGGCCATGCTTGCAGCGGCGATGACGCAGACTACACTGGGTAAAACCATGGGTGTGTTGGCCGTTACGTTAGCAGCAGTCAATGTTTTTGGCGGTTTTTTGGTGACCCGTCGCATGCTTGAGATGTTTAAGAAAAAGGAGAAGAAACCAAAGCCTGATGATCAAAGCGGACCTAAGAAGGGAGTTGCATGATGAGTATGGATCAGGTCACACTTTTGTATTTGATTGCGAGTATTTGTTTTATTCAAGCGCTCAAAGGTTTAAGTCATCCTACAACTTCTGTTCGTGGAAATGTGTTTGGAATGTTGGGCATGACTTTGGCTGTGCTTACGACTGGGGCATTGATTTACAAGTTATCTGACTCAGCATTGGGCTTGTCTTGGGTGCTACTCGGACTGGTCATTGGTGGGGGTGTCGGATCTTTTATGGCGCAAAAAGTCGAGATGACTAAGATGCCTGAGCTCGTTGCCTTTATGCACAGTATGATTGGTTTGGCAGCTGTTTTTATAGCTATTGCAGCGGTCGCGGAGCCACAAGCCTTTCAAATTGTGGCCTCCTCGGATTTGCCAATTCCTACAGGCAACCGCTTAGAGCTTTTCTTGGGAGCAGCAATTGGCGCTATCACTTTTAGTGGGTCAGTGATTGCTTTTGGAAAATTGTCTGGAAAATATAAATTCAGATGGTTTCAAGGCTCACCAGTCGTATTTCCTGGCCAGCACCTACTTAATTTGGCATTGGCTTTGAGCGCCATTGCACTGGGGAGCTACTTTATTGCAACCCAGGATTGGTCTGCTTTTTTTGGGATGTTAGCCGTAGCATTTGTTCTAGGATTTTTAATCATTATTCCTATCGGTGGCGCAGATATGCCTGTTGTGGTGTCGATGCTCAATAGTTACTCGGGCTGGGCGGCGGCGGGGATTGGATTTTCGCTCAACAATAGTATGCTAATTATTGCGGGCTCTTTAGTTGGATCCAGTGGAGCGATTTTGTCCTACATCATGTGTAAGGCAATGAATCGATCGTTTTTCAACGTTATTTTGGGCGGCTTTGGCGGTACTCCAGCAACGATAGGTCCGGACGGACAAGTACAAAGAAGCGTAAAAAGCGGAAGTGCCGATGATGCTGCATTTATGCTGATGAACGCTGAGACGGTGATTATTGTTCCTGGTTACGGGCTAGCAGTTGCACGTGCTCAGCACGCAGTGATGGAGTTGGCAGACAAATTAACTGAACACGGCATTACAGTAAAGTATGCAATTCATCCGGTTGCAGGACGGATGCCTGGGCACATGAATGTGCTTCTCGCAGAAGCCGAGGTGCCCTATGATCAAGTTTACGAGATGGAGGATATTAACGGTGAGTTTGGTCAAGCCGATGTTGCTATTATTTTGGGAGCCAATGATGTGGTGAATCCAGCTGCTCTTGTAAAGGGCAGTCCTATTTATGGAATGCCCATACTTGATGCTTATAAAGCAAAGACTATTATTGTTAATAAACGATCTATGGCTGCAGGCTACGCAGGGCTTGATAACGAACTCTTTTACATGGATAAAACGATGATGGTTTTTGGGGATGCAAAAAAAGTCGTAGAAGATATGGTGAAGGCTGTTGAGTAGTATTTGATTCGTTTGTGATTTGTACCCCTTGAGCTTTTGATGATAAACACTGCCCGCCCAGAGCACACCAGACTAGCGATCGTAGCTGCTTTGCAAGAGGAGGTGAGTCATATCCTAGAGCACATGCACTCACGCAAATGCGAAACTATAGCCGGGCGTAATTTTTGGACTGCTACCTATCAAGGCCACGCAGTTGTCATCGTACTGTCTGGTATTGGTAAGGTAGCGGCGGCAATTACTGCAACGACATTGGTTGAACGTTTTGGAGTTCATGAAATTTTATTTACCGGTGTAGCCGGCGCAATAAATGACGAGGTATCTGTTGGTGATGTAGTAATTGGAACAAATTTTATCCAACACGATATGGACGCAAGCCCTTTGTTTCCTCGTTACTTAGTGCCAGGCTATGCTGAGATAGCATTTCAAGCCGACACCCATATGTCGCAACGACTAAAGCGATCAAGCGCAAAGGTGTTAAGCCAACTAGAGCGGACTATAAGTATAGAAATAGTTGATCAATTTAAACTTCAAGGTGCGCAAGTTCACGAAGGCTTGATCTTGAGTGGCGATCAATTTGTGTCTGATGAATGGGTCAGGCAAGGACTTAGGCAGGCGCATTCAAACGCGTTGGTGGTCGAGATGGAGGGCGCTGCTCTTGCTCAGGTCTGTAAAGATTACGGTGTTGCATTTGCGTTGATGCGTACTGTATCAGACGGCGCAGGCGAGCACGCAGCAATTGACTTTACGGCATTTTTGCACGCAGTTGCTAGTCGATACAGTGCTTTAATTGTTGAGGCGTATTTAAACGACGTCCAATAGTCGGGCGCTGAGTTACAAGGCTCCAAATTATTTCAACCATCCCCGCTTGCGGAAATACCACATCGGCAACATAGCGCTTGCGATCATAAGCACTACGGCGTATTCATAGCCCCACGTAAAACGCAACTCTGGAATATTCTCAAAGTTCATTCCGTAAATACTTGCAATTAATGTGGGGGGAAGAAGAGCAACGCTTGCAACAGAGAAGATCTTGATGATTTTGTTTTGATTGATATTGATAAAACCGACTGTTGCATCCATCAGGAAGTTAATTTTGTCAAACAAAAAAGCGGTATGGTTATCTAATGACTCGATGTCGCGCAAAATCTGACGCGACTCCTCGAGTTGCTCAGAGTTCAGCATCCGAGCTCGCATCATAAAGCTAACAGCGCGCCTAGTGTCCATCACGTTTCTTCGTATCCGACCATTCAAGTCCTCTTGGTGTGCGATGCGTCCTAAAACCTCGCTTGCTAGCTCATCGGTTACGTCTTCAGATAAAACCAGTTTGCTTGCTTTTTCTAATTCGTCATAGATGCCCTCTAAGGTGTCGGCGGAGTATTCGGCGTCGGCATCAAACAGTTTTAGGAGAACATCCTTTGCATCTGTAATTAAATTGGGGTCCCGGCGCGCCCTAAGTCTTAGCAGGCGAAAGACGGGAACATCTTCGTCATGAATCGAGAAGAGCACGCCTTGGCTTTTTAAGTTGTCATTATGCTGGTTCAAAATAAAAGCAACCCTAACGGTTCGGGGCTCTTCATCATCGGCAATTAAAAAGTCACTGCGAATATGAAGTTCACCGTTGTCTTCCTGATAAAAACGAGCTGACTCTTCAATGTCCTCGTCCATAGCATCATCTGGAATGAGGAGTCCGTAATACTGTTTGACCCAGCGTTTTTCTTCTATGCTGGGTTCGTCCAAATCAACCCAAATAGGCTGAAACTTAGAGAGTTCTTCAAGAGATTCAATTTCCTCTTGAAATAGACGGCCATTGGCCAAGGAAAAAATATTGAGCATGGCATTTTGGGCGCATGATGCGTCGCAATTGGGGTTCGATAAAAAAGGATGAGTGGCTTTCGAACCCCTGGGCTAATTGCACTAATGTGCGGTGTGCCTTGAGACTCGAAAGCTACCGACTAGGGTAGGGTTCCAAGGAGACATCTCCACTGTTGAGATGTGCACATTATGACATTCAATCATGACAAATGGGTGTTATCCCTAGGGGGCTGTTGGAATCTAACGATAATACATATATGAAAAATCTAAATGCCCTGACGCCTAGGCGAGAACTCATGCTCTTACTCACGTTGGCGTGCATTCAGTTCAGCCACGTCGTTGACTTTATGATCATGATGCCCTTGGGGCCACAGCTTAGAGATTTGTTTCAGCTAACTGATGCGCAGTTTGGATTTATTGTGTCGGCCTATACTTTGGCCGCGGGCATATCGGGGTTGTTTGCAGCAACGTATATTGACCGGTTCGCTCGAAAATCGCTGCTGCTCGTTTTGTATGCTTTATTTGGGATTTCAACGATTGGGTGCGCTCTCTCGGTTAGTTATAACTGGATGATCGTCTCAAGAATTGCATCGGGCGCGTTTGGCGGCGTACTTGCCGCACTCTCCCAAACAATTGTCGGCGATGTAATTCCTTTTGAGCGTCGCGGGAGAGCCATGGGTGTTGTGATGACCTCATTTTCTGTGGCAACTGTGGCCGGAATTCCTGCGGGCCTTTTTTTAGCAGCCAACTTCGGATGGCACGTCCCATTTTTTGTGATTGGAGGGTTAAGCGCGGCTTTAATGCTTTTGGCGGCGATTACTTTGCCCCGTCTAGATATGCATCTTGAGCATTCAAAAGGTCGTCAGGTCCTCCCGTTAATTCTTCAAGTCATCAAGGACCGCAATCATCTAAGAGCACTTTTTCTCTCCGCTTGTATCGTCTTTGCTGGTTTTACAGTCGTACCCTACATCACCTTATACATGCGCGCTAATGTGGGGATTTCTATGGACCAAATCCCCTACATTTATTTAGCAGGCGGTATATCTACTTTAATATCAATGCGCTGGATAGGCGTTACAACGGATAAAGTTGGTAAGGCAAAGATGTTTAGGATTATGGTTTTATTGGCTGTACTTCCTCTTTTTGTAACCACGCTCCTACCGCCAGTCCCGCTTTGGGTGGTACTTATTTCATCAAGTTGTTTGTATGTATGTATGAGTGGGCGGATGGTGCCAGGGATGGCATTGGTAACTTCAGCGGCAAGGCCTGAGTGGCGCGGAACTTTCATGACCCTCAACAGCGCCGTTCAATCTGCTGCAATGGGTGTGGCTGCATTTGTGGGCGGGCATTTAATTGGGCGCAACGCTTCGGGAGAATTGACCCACTTTTGGATGGCCGCTTTTATTGGCGCGGTTGCGAGTGTTTTAGCATTTGTAATGTCCACCCGCGTGCATTTACACACACATACTCAGGAGCGAAAGGGTTTGGAGAGCGCTGCTTGAAATCCTCGGGATTTGATCAAGATTTAAGCGCAAACCTCGTCCTTCAGGTCGGTGAGGATGTCAACTAGAACAAAAATATTAAGTATTATTGCGTTTTCCATCTTGCATTTTTCTATTTTGGTAGGCATCATGTAAATGAGATCTCAATTGAAAAGTTAAGATTTTTGATCAAACGACGTAAGCAAATAAAGGAGTGTGTTTTTATGAATTTAACTATCAGTGGCCACCATTTAGAAGTAACCCCAGCGCTTAGAACTTACGTCACCGAAAAATTAGATAGAGTGATGAGGCATTTTGACCAGGTCGTAGATGTAAAAGTTTTGTTATCCATAGATAACCAAAAAGAAAAAGAAAAAAGGCAGCGTGCTGAATGTAATATCTTGGTCAAGGGTAGTGATATCTTTGCAGAGAGCGCTCATGAGGATCTGTATGCTGCCGTAGATAATTTAGTAGATAAATTAGATCGGCAAGTTGTCAAGCACAAAGACAAAATCCAGGATCACCACCACGAAAGCTCTAAAAGAGCAATTCAATAGTAACAACAGCATACTTTGTAATTAAACAACAACCCTAGATAAGCGAATAGTCAGGTGCATAATATGCCCTGATTATGAATAGACTTACTTCAATTTTGTCGTCCTCCTTGGTTCAGGTTAAGGTGGATGTCACTAGCAAAAAAAGGGCCTTTGAAGAGGCAGGGTTGCTGTTTGAGAACTTACATGGACTTAGTAGGGCGTTAATTGCAGACAGTTTGTTTGCCAGGGAGCGCTTGGGATCAACGGGTCTAGGGCACGGAGTAGCTATCCCTCACGGGCGTATTAAGGGATTAAAAGCGCCTTTGGCCTCCGTTTTTCAGCTCGCCAATCCAATCGGCTTTGATGCTCCCGATGAACAACCCGTATCCTTATTAATTTTCTTACTTGTGCCAGAGGCGTCTACTCAAAAACATCTTGAAATACTATCTGAGATAGCCGAAATGTTGGCTGATTCTGGGGTCAGAGACAAGCTAAAGAATAGTTCAAATGATGTAGAACTCTACGAGACCATCAAGCAATGGCAGTCAGTTCAAGTAGCTTGAACCCCGGGGGAGCATGTAAAGTGAACGGCAGCTTAACTTATATTGAATTGACTTAAAGATTGAAACCTACAGTTGTTAGTGCCCACGTTTTATTCGAAGACTTCAGTAAGAAGTTGCGTTGGCAATGGTTAGCTGGTCAAGATGCGCTAGAGCGTAAGTTTGATGAAGAGGCCATCCAAGATGCCCACTCAGGTGCAGATTTGGTGGGTTATCTCAACTATATACACCCGTATAGACTCCAAATAATCGGACAACGCGAGATTGAATATTTACAGCACGGTAGTGCCGATGAATGTCGGACGCGGTTTGAGCAAATCATAAGTTTAGAGCCTCCTGCTTTGGTTGTTGCGGATGGGCAGCCCGCCCCTCAGCCCTTAATTGATGTGTGCGAGCGTGCACAGATTCCACTATTTTCAACGCCTGAGGCTTCAGCGTTCGTAATTGATTTGTTAAGCGCCTATTTATCCAAGCATTTTGCTGACCGTACGACTTCGCACGGCGTATTTATGGATATCTTAGGTTTGGGCGTTCTTATTACGGGGGAGTCCGGTCTGGGTAAGAGCGAGTTAGGGCTTGAGCTCATTTCAAGAGGTCATGGGTTGGTTGCTGATGATGTTGTTGACTTTTACAGAATCAATCAATCCACCGTTGAGGGGCGATGTCCTGAGTTATTGCAAAACCTGCTAGAGGTGAGAGGCATTGGTTTGCTAGATATCAGAGCGATATTTGGCGAAACTGCGGTTCGCCGCAAGATGCGCCTCAAACTCATTGTGCATCTAGTTAGACGCGAAACTTTAGAGCGTGATTATGACCGCTTACCCCATGAGCCTTTGACCCAAGAGATTTTGAACATTTCTATTCGAAAAGTCGTGGTTCAAGTTATAGCGGGTAGGAATATTGCTGTACTTGTAGAGGCTGCTGTGCGTAATACGATCCTACAACTGCGAGGCATAAATACCTATGAAGAGTTTGTAAATAGGCACAAAAAGGAGATGGACGGCAGTGGGGAAACTGAGGCTTAGTCTAAAGTGATTTGATCAGTCAAACGCCTGAATACGCTAAGTCTTATGCGGGCAAGGGTTTTGTTTGCAATGTGCGTATAGGCTGAGGGAGTGATCTGCAATTTCAAACCCCTTAATCTGAGCAATCTTATGCTGACGCTCCTCAATTTCTGGATCAAAGAACTCCTCGACTCGTCCGCAGTCTAGGCAAACCAAGTGGTCATGGTGTTCGCCTTCGTTTAATTCATAAACTGATTTACCGCTCTCAAAATTGCTACGCTTTAAGAGTCCGGCCTGTTCGAACTGCAGTAGAACTCGGTAAACAGTGGCCAGTCCTATATCCGTGCGTTCTTCTAAAACAGTTCGGTAAATATCCTCAGCTGACAGGTGGCGCAGGTTAGATTTTTGGAAAAGCTCAAGTATTTTTAATCGAGGCAAGGTCGCTTTTAAGCCTGTGCTCTTAAGATCTTCTTCGATGGGGCGCATTTGGTGTGGTCCTTATGAGGCTATAAATGCAAGCAATGAGGTGTTTTAAAGCACTATACGATGTGTGCAAGCAGGTAATTCTAAGCTCAGCATTAGAGACCCGAGACACCGGGATGAGGTTAGTCAATTTGAGGGGGGATCTGGTGGTCAAGCCCCAAAAGTTGTCATATTCCACCTGGAATGAGCAATTGTAAGTCCAGCACAATTAAAGGGGGTGAGAGTTACAATAATCAGATGAACCTACTAACTAATTTTAATACGGCCTATCCGAGGGTGAAAGCCTTGACATGGCTAGGCTTGGTCTTTAGTCTGCTTAATTTGTGTGCTTGTATTACGCCCTACCACATAGAGGTAGTTCAGGGTAATTTTGTATCCAGCGAACAAGTACAGGCGCTTCGTCCAGGAATGACTCGCAATCAGGTTCGTGAAATCTTAGGAACACCCTTAATAACCAGTCCTTTTCACGCTGATCGATGGGATTATGCGTTTACCATTCGTCGCACAGGCACCCAGCCTCAGCATAGGAAATTGTCTGTCTTCTTTAAAGTGGATCAATTTGAGCGTATTGAGTCCGACGATTTGCCCAGTGAGTCTGAGTTTGCGGCTCGAATCGATACGCAAAAGATCAATACCTCTAAGTTGCCGCGTTTGGAGGCGACAGAAAAGGAGTTGAGCGCTTATAAAGCTAAGCCACAACCCGCTCAGCCTAGTGATTCTGATAGTGCGCCGGCATCCATGAATTATCCCCCCTTAGAGAAGTCAAGGTATTAGATTTGTAATGTGTTAGGTTGGAAATCGATAAAAGATAAACAAGATGAATGATTCAAAAAAAATTGCAATTGCTATTGCAGGGGCAAGTGGCCGAATGGGGCGCATGCTGATTGAAATTATTTTGCAATCTAGTGACTTGCGATTGGTGGGCGCTATAGACATTGCGTCTAGTCCAATGATTGGTAATGATGCTACCGGATTTTTGGGTAAAGCAAGCGGCGTAACTGTTCAGTCTGATGTCCACGGTTCCTTGAAAAATGCAGATATTTTGATTGATTTCACAAGGCCAGAAGGGACAATGAGCCATTTAAGTGTCTGCCGTGAGTTGGGCGTGAAAATGGTCATTGGAACCACAGGCTTTACGCCAGAACAAAAGGCAGAAATCTCAGATGCATCCAAACATATTGCTATTGTGATGGCGCCTAATATGAGTGTTGGTGTCAACGTTACTTTAAAGTTGTTGGAGATTGCCGCACAGGCGCTCTCTAAGGACTACGATATTGAGATTATTGAGGCCCATCATCGGCACAAAGTAGACGCCCCATCTGGCACTGCTTTGAAGATGGGGGAGGTAATCGCCAAAGCCCAGAACATTGATTTTGACGCCAATGCGGTATTCGTTCGTGAGGGGCATACTGGACCGCGAAAGCCCGGAACAATCGGTTTTGCAACGGTGCGGGCGGGCGATATTGTTGGAGATCACACGGCTTTATTTGCAGGTGAAGGCGAACGAATTGAGATTACGCATCGTTCTTCAAGTCGCTCCAACTACGCTCAAGGTAGCATGAAGGCGGCGCGTTATTTGGAATCTAAAAAAATGGGTCTATTTGATATGTTTGATGTTTTAAATTTACGTACATAAATTAAGTGCTTCTTGGCTTTTTAGTAATTAAAAAGAAGCGCGGTATTTGCTGAAAGTTTTTGAAGACTAAGTTCTGCATGCCAATAAACTCAAATAAATACTCCCTCTAACAAATAACCGTGATTACAGCATCAAGAATTATTGTGAGCGGCTGATTTTTTTTAATTAAATTATTTTTAAACTTTTATGCAAGACAAATACAATCCATCAGAAATTGAGATGGCTGTGCAAAGAATTTGGTCAGATCAAGATGCTTACCGCGTGACCGAGGATTCTTCAAAGAAAAAATATTACGCTTGTTCTATGCTTCCCTATCCTAGCGGAAAGCTTCACATGGGACACGTTAGGAATTACACGATTAACGATATGTTGACACGACATCTCCGAATGAATGGCTACAACGTGTTAATGCCAATGGGATGGGATGCATTTGGATTGCCTGCGGAAAATGCGGCATTAAAGAATAAGGTTCCTCCAGCAAAATGGACCTACGACAACATAGCTTATATGAAAAAGCAGATGAAGGCTATGGGATTAGCTATTGACTGGTCAAGAGAAATTGCAACTTGTGATCCTAGCTATTACAAATGGAATCAGTGGCTTTTTCTGAAAATGCTAGAAAAGGGAATTGCATACCGCAAGACCCAAACGGTGAACTGGGATCCCGTTGATCAAACGGTACTGGCTAATGAACAGGTGATTGACGGTAAGGGCTGGCGTACGGGTGCGGTTGTTGAGAAAAGAGAGATTCCCGGATACTATTTAAAGATAAGTGATTACGCGCCTGAATTATTAGAGCAGGTGCAGAACCACCTTACGGGTTGGCCTGAAAAGGTCAGATTGATGCAAGAAAACTGGATTGGTAAGTCTGAGGGAGTTCGGTTTGCATTTACGCACGACATCAAAGACGAGCAAGGTCACGCTTTAACAGACGGACTTATGTACGTGTTCACAACACGCGCTGATACCGTTATGGGCGTTACCTTTGTGGCTGTAGCGCCTGAGCATCCGCTGGCTGAATTTGCGGCAAAAAATGATTCCAAGTTATCTGAGTTTATTGATCATTGTAAATTGGGCGGTACTACAGAGGCTGAGATGGCTCTTAAGGAAAAAGTAGGCTTTAATACGGGCCTCTTTGTAACCCATCCTCTAACGCAGGCAAAGGTCCCTGTATGGGTTGGCAACTATGTGCTGATGAGTTACGGGGATGGAGCGGTGATGGGCGTGCCTGCTCATGACGAGCGAGACTTTGCATTTGCAATCAAGTATGGGCTGCCCATCAAGGACGTTGTTGGAGTTCCCGTGGTTGATGCCGACGGCAAAGGTCCTGCATCTTCAGCTGGCTACAGAGTTTTTGATGCCAAACAGTGGCAGGACTGGTACGCGGAAAAAGGGCGCGGCGTAGCAGTAAATTCCGGCCACTACAACGGGTTGTTGTTTAACGAATGTGTGGATGCTGTTGCGCGAGATCTGCAGGCAAAGGGATTGGGGGAGAAAAAAATAACCTGGAGACTCAGGGATTGGGGCATCAGTCGTCAAAGGTACTGGGGTACACCTATCCCCATTATTCATTGCGATGAATGCGGTGCGGTTCCTGTTCCGGAAAAAGATTTGCCTGTTGTATTACCCCAGGATTTAGTACCAGACGGTAGTGGGAACCCTCTAAATAAAAGCGCTTCATTTCTTAATGTGGGGTGCCCCGTTTGTGGGAAACCAGCAAAACGCGAAACCGACACAATGGATACCTTTGTAGATTCATCTTGGTATTACATGCGTTACTGCGACCCAAACAATTCGCTTAAGATGGTGGATCAAGGCGCTGCGTATTGGATGCCTATGGATCAATACATTGGCGGCATTGAGCATGCGATTTTGCATTTGCTTTACGCCAGGTTTTGGACGAAAGTGATGCGTGATTTGGGATGCATAAAGGTGGACGAACCCTTTAGCAAACTCCTTACGCAGGGCATGGTCCTAAATCACATATATTCCAGGACAACAGACAAAGGGGGCGTTGAATATTTTTGGCCACAAGAGGTTGAAAATGTAAGTGATGCGGACGGGAAAATTACGCATGCTTTATTAAAGGAGCCTAAAGACGGATTACCAGCCGGGACGCGTATCGAATACGAAGGCGTTGGAACGATGAGCAAGTCCAAAAACAACGGAGTAGACCCTCAAGACCTTATTGAGAAATTTGGTGCTGATACAGCAAGGCTTTACACCATGTTCACAGCCCCACCCGAAGTCACACTAGAGTGGAACGATGACGCAGTCGAGGGTAGTTTTAGATTCCTTAGAAGAGTCTGGGCCTTTGGCGCAAATCACCAAGGGCGGCTCCTTAAACACGCTCGTGCGCACGCGCACTCTGCAGCGATCCAAAAAGATGCCATTAGTCCTGGCGCTGCAGAACTGAGGTTTGAGATTCACACAGTTCTTAAACAAGCGGTATTTGATTACGAGAGAATGCAGTACAACACGGTGGTCTCTGCGGCAATGAAAATGCTAAATACACTAGAGAACGCTAAGTTGACTGCTGAGCCCCAAGATGATGCTGTGCTGTTTGAATGTTTCTCAATTTTGCTGCGCATTTTGTACCCTGTGTGTCCACATATCGGTTTTAGTCTTTGGGATTCGCTAGGGTTTGCAACGGTTTGGGGAAGTTTGTTAGATGCGTCGTGGCCCAAAGTTGATGCCAGTGCCCTTGAGCGAAGCGAGATAGAGCTCATGCTTCAGGTCAACGGAAAGCTAAGGGGGGCGCTTAAAGTTCCCGCAAAGGCTAGCAAAGAAGAAATTGAGAAAATGGCAATGAGTTCAGAGGCATTTCAAACACAGGCTAAAGGTGCGGCACCTAAGAAAATTATCGTTGTACCCGGACGATTGGTTAACCTTGTGGTTTAAGGTTTTATGAATAAGCTCGTTAAGTCTTTTTGCTTTTATTTATCAACCCCTTTGCTAACGCAGGTGTTGGTGCTTACTTTGGTGCTTACTTTGGAGGGCTGTGGTTTTTCATTAAAACAACAAGTCGATCTGCCGTTTACCTCAATTTTCGTAAACCAGTCAGAACTAACTCCCTTTGTTCGAGAGTTCCGCAAATCCGTTGCGAGCTCGGGACGCGTTGAAGTGATTACGGATCCCAAAAGATTAGATCAAGCTCAGGTTATTTTAGAGATTTTGCCTGAACGAACTGATCAAATTATTTTGGGAAGAACCGCCGTGGGCACCATCAACGCTTATCAGCTCAGGTTGATGATTCCATTTAAGTTGCGAACGCAGGACGGACTAGAGATTATCCCAGAGACAGAAGTTTCACTATTCAGAGACTTGAGTTTTAATGAAACGATAGCTTTATCCAAAGAAGCTGAGATTACGCTGATGTTCACCAACATGCGCTCCGAGATTGGACGCCAAATCATGAGGCGAGTAGCTACGGCTGGCAAAAATTGGTCTGCTGAGCAGCCCACACACTGATAATAAACAACAAATGATCACTGACTTTTCGTATTGATATTGCCTTGTTAGTACCTCAAAACAAACTTAAAGACCATCTGCAAAAGGGTTTACGCCCTTTGTATGTATTTCACGGCGATGATGTTTTGCTGGTTCAAGAGGCGAGTGATTTGGTGCGACGCAAAGCTTCTGAGGAGGGTTTTACAGATCGCCATGTTTTCTCTGTGTTCGGAGCTCATTTTGATTGGAGTGAGGTGCTAGCGAGTGCTGGCTCGCAGAGTCTTTTTGCAGATAAACAAATCATTGAGATCCGTATTGCCAGTGGTAAGCCAGGCAAAGAGGGGTCGGTTGCGCTGCAAAAGATAGCTGAAGCGGCTGAGCACTCAGATGCCGTACTCACGCTAGTTTATTTGCCCAGGGCGGATAAGCTGATGAAAAATGCTGCTTGGTTTACAGCGCTTGAGGCAAGTGGTGCAAGTGTGCCTATTGAATCTGTATCCAGACATGAGTTACCCCAGTGGATCGCTGCGAGATTGGCCTCTCAGGATCAGCGTGTTGAGAGGGGGGAATCGGGCCAACGCGCTTTAAAATTTTTTGCAGACCGAGTAGAGGGAAATTTGCTGGCGGCGCATCAAGAGATTCAAAAATTAGGATTGCTCTACCCTGTGGGTGAACTTAGTTTAGAGCAAATCGAGATGGCTGTACTTGATGTTGCCAGGTACGATGTTTTCAAACTTACCCATGCTGTGTTGCAGGGGCAGCCCCTTCGGGTTCAAAAAATGCTTGATGGCCTAGAGGCTGAGGGCGTAGCTGCAGTGCTCACGCATCATACCTTGGCAGAGGAAATACGCAGCCTAAGGCGTGTTAAGCAGGCCACGCAGGACGGGCGATCTTTATCTGTCGTATTGAAAGAGCAAAGAATATGGGGGGACAGAGAAAGACTTTATGCGATGGTCTTGCCCAGTATCCGGTTGAGTCATTTAGATCAATTGTTAAGAGATGCTCACGTGGTGGACGGGGTTGTCAAAGGTTTGAAGTCTCCCCAATGGCCCCATGATCCTTGGCAGGCGTTACATCGATTGGCACAGCGATTGGGGAGTGTTTGTGCACAGAAATAAGCAATTAAAAATTCAAGTGTGGCTATAGGGTTATGTGGCGATCAGCAAATTTTATGTGGGAATGCCAAAACACCGCCTAATACAGATTAGAAATTTAAAAGCAACTTTTGTACTACCTGTCCATTGATAAGTTTGGGGGAGAGTGCAAATGATGCAAGATGATGAGAAAATACACAGATGAACGCAAACACGCTCGCTAACCAAATGCAACTCCACGGAGCTCAGGCTAGACATGCTAGTGCATTAATGGCCAAAGCCTCGGCCGCCCAAAAAAACAAAGCCCTGCTTGCTTTAGCAGCCAAGCTTAGGGCTCATACCGTCGCATTGTTGAGTACCAATGCACAGGACTGTTTGCACGCGCAGGCCGCTCAAATCTCCTCAGTTTTATTGGACCGTTTGCGCTTGACTGAGAAAATCATTGAAACCTGTGCTCTTGGTTGTGAGCAATTGGCCAGTATGCCAGAGGTTATTGGAGAGATAACGGGTTTGAAGGAACAGCCCAGTGGCATCAGGGTCGGACAAATGAGAGTTCCAATTGGTGTATTTGGAATGATCTATGAAAGTAGGCCTAATGTCACCATCGAAGCTGCTACGCTTTCAATAAAAAGTGGGAATGCCTGCATTTTGAGGGGAGGGTCTGAGGCCATCCATTCAAATTTGGCATTGGCATTATTAGTGAGGGAGGCACTTGCTGAGGCCGGTTTGCCACAAGACGGCGTGCAACTAATATCCAGTGTGGACCGGGAGGCTGTTGGTCATTTGATTACGATGCCAGAGTTTGTGGATGTAATAATTCCTCGGGGCGGCAAGGGTTTAATAGAGCGAATAAGTGCACAGGCCAAGGTGCCTGTGATTAAGCATTTGGACGGAAATTGTCATACGTATGTTGATGTGACGAGTGATTTGGAGATGGCTCTGCGTGTTTGTGACAATGCTAAAACACAAAAATACAGTCCCTGCAACGCGATGGAAAGCCTTTTGGTTGCCAAGGATGTGGCGGGTGTATTCTTACCTCGGATGGCAGCAATTTTCGCTGCTAAGGGTGTGGAGATGAGGGGTTGCGACAAGAGCTTGGCAATCATTAGCAAAGTACCCGGCGCCAAGACCAATCTTGCAACCGAGGAAGACTGGTACGAAGAGTATTTGGCCCCAGTGATCAGTGTGAAGATTGTGGAGGGTTTGGACGAGGCGATTGCACACATCAACAAATACTCCTCGCATCATACGGATGCCATACTGACACAAACGTATTCGCATGCAGAGCGGTTTTTGCGCGAGGTGGACTCAGCAAGTGTGATGGTTAACGCGAGCACGCGCTTTGCTGATGGGTTTGAGTATGGGTTGGGGGCTGAGATAGGCATATCAACAGATAAGTTTCATGCGCGCGGGCCTGTAGGCTTGGAGGGGTTGACCTCTTTAAAGTACGTTGTGTTTGGGCATGGTGAGGTTCGAAGTTAATTCAAACCCTTTAAGTAATTTTGCATATTCAATTCTTCATCTAATGAAGATTAACTACCGCTAACAAAGAAAGAAAAAATGGTTCCTCATCTTATTACGGCGCTCACCGGGCCCATTAACGAATTAGAGCAACGTGTGATTGACTCGATGCCCGCTATAGAGCGCTGGTTTCGTTTAGAGTGGATGGAGCATACTCCCCCCTTTTACACCTCAGTTGATATTAGGAACGCAGGGTTCAAACTGGCCCCCGTGGATACGAACTTATATCCAGGAGGATGGAACAATTTGACCCCTGAGATGCTTCCACTTGCTGTGCAAGCAGCGATGGCGGCGATAGAGAAGATATGTCCAGAAGCGAGGAATTTGTTGCTCATACCTGAGAACCATACGCGCAATACGTTTTACTTGAGTAATGTTGCGCAGCTTCAGCGGATTTTTCACATGGCTGGGTTGAATGTTCGTATCGGATCAATCAACCCAGAGATCAAGGAAGTTACGACGATCAATTTGCCGAACGGGGACAGCGTCACTTTAGAGCCCGTTATTCGCACCAAACGACGTTTGGGGCTAGAGAATTTTGATCCTTGTACGATTTTGCTCAACAACGATTTAAGTGCAGGTATTCCCGGTATTTTAGAGGACTTGCCAGAGCAGTATCTTTTGCCACCCTTACATGCAGGTTGGAGTGTTAGACGAAAGAGCTTACATTTTGAGAGCTATGAAGAGGTTAGTAAACGCTTTGGCAAACTCTTAGGAATCGATCCTTGGCTTATAAATCCTATGTTTGCATCTTGCGGAGAGGTTAATTTCGCTGAAGGCACAGGGATGGACTGTTTGGTCAGTAATGTTGATACTTTACTCACCAAAATTAAGAAGAAATACAAAGAGTACGGTATCAACGAAAAGCCGTTTGTCGTTGTCAAAGCAGATAACGGAACTTACGGCATGGGCATTATGACTGTTCGAGACGTTAAAGACTTGGAATCTTTAAACCGTAAAACAAGAAATAAGATGAGTGTGATCAAAGACGGCAAGGAAGTCGATCAGGTCATTATTCAAGAGGGCGTGCTTACACTGGAGAGAATTAATGACGCCGTTGCAGAGCCAGTCGTTTATATGATGGACCGCTACGTGGTTGGTGGCTTTTACAGGGTACATGCTGAGCGCGGGATTGATGAAAACTTGAACGCACCGGGCGCGAGTTTTGTACCACTCGCTTTTGAACAAAGCGCCCATCTACCCCAGCCAGGTGTGAAACCCGGCGCGAGCGTACCAAACCGCTTTTACATGTACGGTGTGATTGGTCGCTTAGCTATGTTGGCTGCGAGTTACGAATTAGAGGCTACGGACCCTAATGCAGAGATTTATGACTAATACGGATGAGGAGGTCATAAATATATGATAAAAAATATTTTATTTGTTGCAGATCCATTAAGTACGTTCAAGATTTACAAGGACTCAACGTACGTCATGATGCGGGAGTTTTTTGCAAGAGGAATTGCAGTATGGGCGTGCGAGCCTAAGGATATTTTTAGTCTAAGTGCTTCACCGGTGAGTGCTAGTATGCAATGCATTCAGATTCAACCAATAAATGTATCAAGCGGGAGCGTGCAAAGTGAGTGGTTCCATGCAGAGTCTGCTCAGGTGCGCCCACTCCAAGAAATGGATGCAGTGATATTGCGCCAAGATCCGCCATTTAACTCTGAATACTTTTATTTAACGCACTTGCTCGAAGTCGCCCAAAAACAGGGGACCAAGGTATTCAATAATCCGGTTGCAGTCAGAAATCATCCCGAGAAACTCTCTATTTTGGAATTTCCCGAGCTCACTCCCCCAACCTTGGTGACTCGCGAAGCATTTAAGGTTAAAGAGTTCCATGCGCAGCACAAAGACATTATTTTGAAGCCATTGGACGGAATGGGTGGAATGGGTATCTTTAGAGTCAAAGAGGATGGACTGAATTTGGGATCCGTGATAGAGACGTTAACGATCAATGCGACGCAAACTGTGATGGTTCAAAAATTTATTCCTGCAATAGCACAGGGTGATAAGCGAGTGTTATTGATTGACGGCGTTGCGGTGCCCTATGCTTTAGCCAGAATTCCTCAGGGGGGTGAGGTAAGGGGTAATTTGGCTGCAGGCGGCTTAGGTGTTGCAGGGGCTTTAACAAAGCGGGAAATTGAGATAGCAACTTACTTAGGCCCCGTGTTGAATCAACGGGGATTGTTCTTGGTCGGCTTAGATGTGATTGGGGACTACTTAACTGAGATTAATGTAACGAGCCCAACTTGCTTTCAAGAAATTACTCAACAAAAAGGGTATGACGTTGCTAAGGCTTTTGCAGACGCACTGTTGAAGCGACTCTAAAACGTTAGTGTTTTTAAATAGATGCTAACGGGCTGTGCAAATGACTGTTAATGAGCGCAAATGGATATTAGCCCATTAGTAAATCGCCAAGTCAGTTAGCTTGGGGCGCCGTCTTAATCTTTGGGAACAGCTCTGGCATCGACAATAAAATGATCTGTTTCTCCAAAACAATTCGGGAGCCCAGGGTGTTGGTCGTAAACCAAAATTACTCGCTCTCCAAGACTTGCATTAATTTTGTCAATGACCGCATCATCTCGCACAGTGAATAAAAACTTTTCCGGAACTGACGGCTGACCTGCAATAGATTTGAGTTGCTCGCCCTCCCAAGTCTTGCAAATCCAACCCTTCAATGAGAGTTTTTGAACATAGCCCACAGTTTCACCGCTAGAGTATGCGTAGTGATAGATGAACTCAAGATAGGCAACACAAAGTAAGAGTAGTCCTACAACCAATGCGATGGTGTAGAACTGGAGTTTGCGTTTTAAACGCTCTAGCGTTTCATTCATGTGATGCTTTGACTGTGAGACGCCATGCGTGTAGCAATGGCTCAGTATAGCCACTGGGTTGAGCCTCGCCTTTGAAAACCAGATCTAATGCTGCTTGGTAAGCTTTAGATGAATTTGCATGCCCACTCATTGGCTGATACAAGGGGTCTGCTGCATTTTGGTCGTCAACCACTTTTGCCATTCTCTCAAAGCTTTCTCGAACCATTGACTCTGTGACAACGCCGCTGCGAAGCCAATTTGCAATGTGCTGTGAGCTAATTCGAAGTGTGGCTCTATCCTCCATGAGGCCAACATTATGAATATCTGGGACTTTAGAGCAACCAATGCCCTGGTCAACCCAGCGGACCACATAGCCCAAGATGCCTTGAGCGTTGTTGTCCACTTCTTGTTGCTTTTCTTGATCACTCCAGTTTGGATGAGCAGTCACGGGAATCGTTAAAAGATCATGCAAAATATTTGCATGCTCAGCGGCCTCATCAATTTTTTCTAAATCTTTTTGTACCTGGCTTACTAAAACTTGATGGTAATGAAGCGCATGTAAAGTTGCTGCTGTTGGGCTTGGTACCCATGCAGTATTGGCACCTGCTAGTGGATGAACGATTTTTTGTTTCATCATGTCTGCCATCAAATCAGGCATTGCCCACATGCCTTTGCCAATTTGAGCTTTGCCCCTTAATCCGCAGGATAGCCCGACTAATACGTTATTTCGCTCATAGGCTTTAATCCAAGCGCTAGACTTCATGTCGCCTTTGCGAATCATGGCGCCAGCTCGCATTGCTGTGTGCATTTCATCGCCAGTACGGTCTAAAAATCCAGTGTTGATAAAGGCAACCCGGTCTACGGCTTGGGCTATGCACGCTTTTAAGTTAACGCTGGTTCTTCGCTCTTCATCCATAATGCCAAGTTTGACAGTATGCTGGGCGAGCCCAAGAAGCTTTTCAACTCTAGAAAATAGTTCAGCAGCAAATGCAACTTCGGCGGGCCCATGCATTTTGGGTTTAACGATGTAAACCGACCCACAGCGTGAGTTTTTAATGCCGTTTAAAGTCAGGCCGCGTAAGTCATACAAAGCAATGGTGGTTGTGATTACGGCGTCCAATATCCCTTCTGGGATTTCTAGTGTTGCGCCGCTCTTATCTGTATATAGGATAGCGGGGTTGGTCATCAAATGACCGACGTTGCGAAGGAATAATAAAGATCGTCCGTGTAGGCGAACCTCGCCCTTACCCGATACAGACTTGTAAACTCTATCAGCATTGAGTCCGCGGGTGAAAGTCTTACCTCCTTTAGTGACCTGCTCACTTAAGGAGCCTTTTAATATGCCCAGCCAATTTCTATAGGCCAGAACTTTATCATCTGCATCCACTGCAGCGATGGAGTCTTCAAGATCTAAGATGGTTGATAAAGCCGCCTCTACGACAAGGTCACTCACCCCGGCGGCGTCCTTAGACCCAATGAGACTAGTAGGATCAATGATTAAATCAAGATGCAGTCCATGGTGCTCAAAGAGCAATGAACTTGGTGAGGAGGCCTCGCCTTTGAAACCGAGTAATTGATGGTTTACTTTTAGCTTAGTTGTTGTTCCGTCTTTTAAGGAGACAACAAGGTGGGCATCCCTCACCGCATAACCGGTTGAATCAACATGTGAGCCGTGAAGGAGGGGAATAGTTCGGTCTAGAACATGGCGAACGTATTCAATGACTTTTTCGCCTCGCTTGGGGTTGTAGTGGGTAGCTTTTTCACATCCATTAGCTTCGGAAATGACATCCGTTCCGTATAGCGCGTCATATAAAGAGCCCCACCGTGCGTTGGCAGCATTCAATGCATAACGAGCATTCAAAATTGGCACAACAAGTTGTGGGCCCGCTTGGTGGGCAAGCTCGTCGTCAACGTGCTGAGTTTTGACATGAACTTTTGACGGTGGATTGACTAAATACCCAATTTCTTTCAAGTAGGACTGATAGGCATTCATGTCTGTGATGGGGCCGGGGTGATTCTCGTGCCAAGTATCTAAAGCGTGCTGAAGTCGGTCACGCTCTTTTAACAACTGAATATTGATGGGTGACAGGTCTTGCACGATAGATGAAAAGCCCGTCCAGAAATCTTCAGCCTTAATATCTAATTCAGGTAAGACCTCAGAATTAACGAAGTGGTACAAAGAGCTTGCGACGTTTAGGTTGTGGGTTTTAATGCGGTCGTTCATATTTGGGCGATGCAATTGAAGAAGTTAAAAATATGGAGCTTGGGGAGGGTCAAACTGATTGATTTTTTGAACTCAAATCAGCCTAATCGGCGTTGAAGCACTGGCTGACAACTATATTGAATCATAAAGTGCAAGTTGGTAGGCGAGAATGCAACAATACTGTGAAACAATCCTAAATGGTACTCCTAAATATACGCCTCTGAACGGAGCAGGTTTGAAATTTTTGAATTTAGAAAAATCGCTCATTATTTGTGCAGACGACTTTGCTTTAAATGATGCAGTATCTGATGCCATTATTAGCCTTGCAAGCAAGGGGCGAATTAGTGCTACGAGTGCATTGACTTTGTCCCCTTTTTGGCCCGCCCATGCCCGTCAGTTGAAAGCGCAAGGCAACTTGTGCTTAGATGTTGGGCTACACCTGGATTTAACCAGTGAATTTGCTCGGGATGCAGGTTATGGCGCTGATTTAAATCAAGTGCTCCTTAAAGCGGTTGGGTTTGGATATCACTCATCGAGCATGGACTCCATTATTGCTTCCCAACTTGATCGCTTTGAGTCTGTTTGGGGCGCGCCGCCTGACCACATAGATGGTCATCAACATATTCATCAATTTGCGGGCATCCGCAACAGCCTAATCAGGGTACTTCGGACACGTTATCCCAGTACAAACACTCGTCCCTGGGTTCGAGTTTCAAATGTTCGCCCAATCAATGTCAAGTCTAGCGTTATAAGCTTAACGGGAGCTAAAAGACTTAGAGGTTTACTGGAAAATGATGGAATTAATTTTAGTCCAGTGCTTCTAGGGGTTTATGGATTTAATTTAAACAAGGACAAGTACCGTGCAGCCTTCTTGCCTTGGTTAAATTTAGTTGATGGCATCGAAGAGTCACGGCTAATGCAAGTCACGCGACATAAATATTTAATGATCGAACTCAACAAGCCGACTTCGACGGCGTTGCCCCCAACAATTATGTGTCACCCAAGCATGTTGGCTCAGGAGGGGGATTCAATTGGTCAAGCGCGCACTGAGGAGTTTGCATATTTTGATTCTGAAGCCTTTAAGGGTGATTTGTCCGCATCCTTACTAACACTTGTGCGAGGCACGCAATTTATTCAAAAAGCTAATAACTAAAACTATTCAACCTATGGCTTCTCAACAATTTGACTCAAAACAAGCGCATAAGAGGGTAGCCCTTACCGGATTTCAATCCTACTTATTGCCTGGTGTGGTTTTAACGGTCCTTTTATTAATCTTGGCAGCTTTTAGGCCACTAGCCCTACCCGATGAAGGGCGATATGCAGAAATTGGGCGGTGGATGGTCGTCTCAGGAGATTGGTTGGCGCCTAGGCTCAATGGCTTGCCTTTCTTTCACAAACCACCTCTTCTTTATTGGTTGGAAGCCATTGTGATTCAGGGTGTGGGCCCTACTATTTGGGGCTTAAGGTTCATACCAGCGTTACACGCTGTTATTGTTTTGGGCTTAATGGGACCTATGCTAGACGGAGTGTTCGGCACCTCAGTGGCCCGGCGAAGTATGATTATTTTTGGATCCAGTGCTGCCTTCTTGCTCGGTGGGCAATATATTAATCACGACATGATGGTTGCATGCTGGATATCAGTAGCCATTGCAGCATTTGGAAGTTTTGCAATTCAACTGGGACTCGATGAAGATTTAATTTCACAGCAAAACCGAGCCGTACCCAATAAACTTAGACGGATGGCTTGGCTAGGTTTTATTGCGTGTGCGCTTGGCGTGCTGAGCAAGGGATTAATTGGCGTCGTTTTGCCCTGCTTTGTGTTGTTTCTTTGGTTGTGCTGGAGTGGGAGGTGGAGCGTACTAAGGGAAGTGCCCTGGTTTTCAGGGTTACTGATTTTTTTGAGTATGACGCTTCCTTGGTTTGTTTTGACCGAGCAGGTATACCCAGGTATGGTGGATTACATGTTTGGCGTCCATCAATTTGAGCGATTCACAGGAACTCAATTTAACAATGCCCAACCATTTTGGTTTTATGGGGTTGCAATCTCTTTACTACTGGGCCCATGGATGGTGTGGTTTTGGGGTTATCAACTTAGCCGTATTTACGGATTTTGTATAAACGATCGGCACTTAAGTTTTGCGTTCAAGTTAAAACATCTTGTTGTTCAATTCACCAGTTCCAAGCAGGCACAACGAACAGATGCCCAGTTGGTTGTGGGATTATGTTTAATTTGGGTTTGGGCGATCGTGATTTTTTTTAGCATCCCTCATTCCAAAATTATTGGTTATGTTTTGCCCGTTACACCGCCTATGGCTTTGCTTTGTGCTTTAGGGTGGGATAGATTGATGAGTGGCACTCGCTTTGAGATTTTGATTTGGCGAACCTCTTTGATATTGAGTGTGGCATCAATGGTTTTGATCAACAATGAAGCAACTAAGATGACTCGCCGTTATTTCAGCGTCGACGTTGCTAATGTGTTGCGGTGTCAAGATTTACAAAATGCACAGTTGATGGTGGTTGGTGACTACCCTTATGATCTGCCCTTTCTAACAAACACGACCCGACCAATGTGGGTTATACAGGACTGGGTATTTGAGCGAGCGCATGCGGGGGATACTTGGAGAAGGGAGCTATTTGAGGGGGCTAATTTTGAGCCGGTAAAGGCTGAAATTTTGAAACCTCCAAGCACCCTGCTTAAAGAGGCTAGTCAATCACAGCGCTGGCTATTGGTCCCAACAAATTGGAACAAGAGTTCGCAAATTAGTAGTCTTGGTTATGCACTTGTTTTTCAAGGAGGTGCTTGGAGTATTTACCGAACTCAATCAACTGTGGCGTATCCAACGACACAGGACGGAGTTTGTCTTAGGTAAGTGATAAACCTTATCGAAATGGCTTGTTGTCTGTTGAGCGTGAAGCTATGGTCTGGGATTAGGGGTGTGTGATTACGCTGAATTTTTTTTCTTGAACGCCCAGAATCTACTTAGGAGGAAGGTTTGAGCCGCAGCCCCTGCGATGGCGATGAAAAGTGCAATCCAGTCATTAAGCCCTAAGACTCTAAATAGTAAAACAAAAATTAACTCATTGGCCATGAAGCCAGCAATTGCGGTTATTAGAAACCGAAGCAAGCTTTGTTTAATGGTGGTCCCACTGTCTTTGAAGCTAAGGTAGCGATGACCTGCGAAGCTAACAAAAAAAGCAATTACAAAGCCACACGCATTGGCCCACTCATTCAAGATCCCGATTCCTTGAGTTGCAATGTAGTAAATGCTTAAGTGAGTCAGGCCTGCACTGACGCCGACCAAAATAAACCAGATTCCCGAGTGCATATCTCTAATTAATTCTGACGAGACAGATTAGTGCAACATTGTTTGATGACATTTATGAATGATCGCCAGAAGTTTGGATAGGCTCTTTGTGAATCAAGCCCGTTCCTAAGCGCTTTGCAACTAAGTATTTGGGGCGCTGCTTGACTTCTTCGTAAATTCTTCCCACATATTCAGCGAGCACGCCAATTGACAGCATTTGTATACCGCTGAAAAACATTAAACCAACAACGATCGTCGCGTAGCCTGGCACGTCAATACCATATAAAAAGTATTCAGCTATTACCCAACTTCCGTAGCATAAGGCCGCTAAAGAAAGGAGAAAACCAACGATGCTAAGTAAACGCAAAGGGGCTACTGAGAATGCAACAATCCCAGTAACTGCCAATGCCAAAGAGCCACTGAATCCGAACTTGCTGTCCCCTTGGGCGCGGTTGAGAGGGGTGTAATCCAGCGCAATACTTGGATAGCCGACCCAAGCATAAAGTCCTTTCATAAACCGGTTGCGCTCGGGGAGTGCATTAAGGGAGTCGACGACGGGCCTGCTCATCAGCCTAAAGTCCCCCGCATCAGCTGGTATTTTGACTCTATTCCCCCAATTGATGAGCGTGTAAAAAAGGGACGTTAGTTTAATTTGCAAATGAGATTGATCGGCCCGCGTGCGGCGAACGGCATACACAACGTCATAACCTTGGCGCCAATGCTCAATCATTGTAAGAATAAGGGGTATGGGATGTTGACCATCTGCGTCCATTTGTACAACTACATCCCCTTTTGCAGCCTCAAGGCCGGCGCTCAGTGCAGATTCTTTACCAAAGTTACGGGATAGGTGAAGGGCAACAATTCGAGAATCTGTGCTGCAAAGATTCTGTAAAACAGCAGGAGTATGGTCTGTACTCCCGTCATTAATGATGATAATTTCAAGGTGCGAGACTTCGTGGTCAAGTACCGAGAGTATTTGTCCAACTAATGTGGATAGGTGATGTGCCTCATTAAAAGCGGGAATCACCAATGAAATTGAGGGGGAGGAGTTTGATCGAGAGGTCAGACTTTGCATGGGGTCATGATGCCAGAACTTTGTGAAAAAATAACGTTTAAATATAAATTCTTCTAGGTTTTTGTGTGCTTTGGCGGGCTCATCCACACACTAAACTTCAATATTATCAATAACCTAATGTAATTAAAGCCCATCAGGTGCTAAGTGGGTATTAAAATCAACAGATGCAAATTGTTAAACAAGAACTTCAGCAGGCATTAGCTCGCTCTATCGAGGCCTTAGTTCCTGGCGCTAGTGATAAAGCCGTATTTGAAACCCCCAAGGTACCCTCGCACGGGGATTTGGCCGTGACGGCTGCGATGCCATTGGCTAAAGCCTTGAAGAAAAACCCTCGAGAATTGGCTGAGACCTTAAAAGGCTTATTGGCGAAAGAGCCTGCTTTTGAGCGATGGGTAGAGTCGATGGACATAGCTGGCCCAGGATTTCTTAACTTGCATTTGAAATTAGTCGCTCGTTTAGAAGTAATCAAAGAAATCTTGAGTCAAAGGATGGGCTACGGAACTAAGCCCAAGGTTGGTCAAAAGGTCTTAGTTGAGTTTGTCTCTGCTAATCCAACGGGTCCTTTGCATGTTGGGCACGGAAGACAAGCGGCACTTGGGGATGCAATTTGTAATCTATTTGAAACCCAGGGGTGGGATGTACACCGTGAGTTTTATTACAACGATGCCGGAGTACAAATCAATACCCTTGCTCTAAGCACCCAGATGCGTGCTAGGGGAATGAAGCCCGGGGATGTAGACTGGCCAACGGGTGAGAATGCGGCAGTTTACAACGGCGACTATATCCAAGATATCGCGGACGACTTTTTAGCGAAAAAGACAGTTTCCTCTGATGATCGCACTTACACCGCAAGTGGAGACTTAGATGACCTTGAGAGTATTCGCGAATTTGCCGTTGCCTATCTAAGGCGCGAGCAAGATTTAGATTTGAAGTCTTTCCAAGTTAATTTTGATGAGTATTATTTAGAGTCGAGTTTGTACACCAGTGGGCGAGTGGCGGCGGCAGTTCAGGATATGACCGATTCTGGAAATACTTATGAGGCAGAAGGAGCGCTATGGCTTCGCTCAACAGAGTTTAAGGATGACAAAGACCGGGTGATGCGAAAGTCAGACGGCACATATACGTATTTTGTACCTGACGTTGCCTATCACTTGAGCAAATGGGAGCGGGGGTTCCATAAGGTTATTAATATTCAGGGAAGCGATCACCACGGTACGATTGCGCGTGTTCGTGCAGGACTGCAGGCGGTCTCAAAATTAAAGGGTTTACAAATTCCCGAGGGCTACCCTAACTACGTTTTGCACACCATGGTGAGAGTTATGAGGGGCGGTGCAGAGGTCAAAATTTCTAAAAGAGCGGGAAGTTACGTGACCCTTAGAGACTTGGTGGAGTGGACTTCTAAGGATGCGGTTCGATTTTTCTTATTGAGTAGAAAACCAGATACAGAATATGTTTTTGATGTGGATTTGGCGCTTGCTCAAAACAATGACAATCCGGTCTTTTACGTTCAATATGCACACGCCAGAATTTGCTCCGTTTTGCTCAAAGAACTATTAAATGATGAGGGCAAAGATTTAAACGCTGATCAACGATTGAGAAAAGTTGAGGACGTCACGGCCTCTTTGATTCAGGTTGATTTAGAGCCCTTGGACTCGATTGCTGCAAAAACGTTAACATCCCAACTTGCTCGCTATCCTGAAGTACTAAGTGCCGGCACTGAAAATTTTGCGCCGCATGATATCAGTTTTTATTTACGCGATCTTGCAAGCGCTTATCATAGTTACTATGATGTAGAGCGCATTTTGGTTGAAGATCAGAGAGTAAAAAATGCCAGGCTAGCCTTGGTCGCTGCTACTGCACAGGTCATTCGAAATGGACTGTCTGTGTTGGGCGTCAGCGCCCCGACAAAGATGTAGATGCCTTGGTCAGATATGAAGAGTGATCGAAAAAATTGTTGATTTGTGAATAGCTTGAGGATAAATAAATAATGCAATCCGAAGACAGAAATTTAAGATCTCAGCGGGGCGGAACCATGTTGGGTTTCATCCTTGGGTTTTTGGTCGGTTTGTTAATTTCGTTGGGTGTGGTTATTTATGTGACCAAAGTACCCATTCCTTTTTTGAATAAATCAGTTAGCCGAACGGCAGAGCAAGACGCGGCGGAGGAGAAAAAAAACAAGGACTGGGATCCCAACGCACCGCTTTATAACAAATCAACCAATAAGGATAAGTCGGATGCTCCCGCTTCAGGGGGAGGAACAAATTCTCCTAAACCGGATGCAAAAACTGAGAGCTCGACTGGCGCGGCAGATAAACCGCCTGCTTCGACAGTCGATTTGATTGGCGACTTGATCCGCTCAAAAACAGATTCATCAGCTAACGCTAATTCAGGCGTCATTTCGGGTAACGCTGGGGCTGGTGCAGGGTCTGGGCAGGATCCTTTCTCATATTATGTGCAAGCAGGTGCTTTTCGCTCCAACGAGGAGGCAGAGTCTCAGCGGGCCAAATTAACAATGCAAGGTTATGATCCTCGTATCTCTGACAGAGAACAAGGAGGCAAGACAGTGTACCGAGTTCGAATTGGGCCCTTGAGTGCAAAAGAGGAGGCCGAAAAAATACAGTTAAAACTAGCATCATCTAAGATTGAGGCGGCTATTGTTAGAGTCCAGCGTTGAGGCAAGTCACTCTAAGCTGTCGGGCAAATTTAACGCGCTACCTATGCTAATTAAATTCAAAAGGAATTTTCATGAAAAGACGTGAATTCGCAGTTGCCACAGTTGCATCGGCCTCAACATTGATCAGCCAAGGAGCGTTGTCACAGGGTGCTAAATTTGAGGAAGGCGTGGACTACATAACTTTGGACAAGCGGGTGCCTGCGGATGTGGGTGTGGGAAAGATTGAGATCATCGAGTTCTTTTGGTATAGCTGCCCGCATTGCAATGCTTTTGAGCCTCGGTTTGCCTCTTGGATTAAATCCGCGCCCAAGGATTTGGTAATTAAGCGCGCACCTGTTCGGTTTAGAGAGGATTTTGAAGCTCAGCAACGGATGTATTACGTTTTAGAGGCGCTAAACAAGGTTGAGGCTTTGCACGCGCAAGTTTTCAAGGCTATTCATGTGGATCGGTTAAATTTAACGACCTCTGATAATTTGGCCAATTGGGCGGTTGCTCACGGTATTGAAAAGAATAAGTTTATGGAAGTCTTCAATTCCTTTGGGGTTGCAACTCAGGCCAAGCGCGCAGCGCAATTGCAGGAATCATTTAAGGTACAAGGGGTCCCTGCGCTTGGAGTGGCGGGTCGCTTTTATACGGACGGTTCTTTGGCGGGAAGTATGGACCGAGCTTTGCTAGTTGTGGAATATTTGGCCAATGAAGTTCGAAAAGGTAGGTAAAAGCTGAGTATGGGGCTCTACTGGCCCTACAATATTGGCATGAACTTTATTTTTACCGCAAGTTTCGTGCCTTGAGGCTCACACTTGTTATCCGCAGTTTTCTAATTTATTCCCTTTTGTGGGGCGTGTGTAGCTTGCACGCTGAAAAAGCGGATCGTGATAAGCCTCTCAAAATAGAGTCAGATAAATTAGATTATGACGACCTCCAGCAGTTAAGCATTTTTACTGGCAAAGTCAATCTGACCAAAGGCACGATTGATATGAGGGGGGATAGACTCGAAGTAAAGCAAGATCCTGATGGCTATCAGTTCGGAGTGTTGACCCCAATAGTTGGTGCGCGTGCAACCTACCGACAAAAAAGAGATATCCAAAATGAAACCGTTGAGGGACTCGCTCAGCGCATCGAATATGACGGCCGAGAAGATAAGGTTTATTTAATGGGTAGTGCTGAGATAAGGCGCTATAGGAACGGTGTACTAAGTGATGAGATGAGTGGACAGCGTATCGTTTATGAAAACTTAACTGATAGATTTAGTATTGACGGAAAACCCCCTTCGAGTGTGAGCACTGGCGCTGGGTCGAGCAGTAGTTCTAAATCGAGGGTGCGGGCGGTGCTGTCGCCACAAAAACCTTTGGAGTCCAAGCCTTGACATTGCAAACGCCCGCACAAATAGATTCAAAGACTCAACCGGGTAAGGTCAGTAGCTTGGAGGCTTTTCATCTTCAAAAGTCTTATGGAAGTAGACGCGTTGTACAAGATGTTTCCGTCGCTGTTAACAAAGGCGAGGTTGTAGGACTGCTTGGGCCGAATGGGGCTGGTAAAACAACCTCTTTTTATATGATTGTTGGCTTGGTGCGCGCGGATGCTGGAACAATCACAATTGATGGCCAGTCCATTGAGCATTTGCCTATTCACAGACGCTCGCGCTTAGGACTTAGTTACTTGCCACAAGAGGCCTCTATTTTCAGGAAACTTAATGTCGCTGAAAATGTAAGGGCTGTATTGGAGTTACAAGAGGATGAGAAAGGGCAGCCTTTAAGCGAGTCAGAGATAGAGAAACAACTGGGTGAGCTACTAGCGGATTTGAGGGTTGAGCATTTAAGGGACTCATCAGCCGTAGCGCTATCTGGGGGTGAGCGGCGCAGGGTAGAGATTGCAAGAGCACTGGCTACGCGTCCTAGATTTATTTTATTGGATGAGCCATTTGCTGGAATCGACCCTATTGCGGTGATAGAAATCCAACGTATTATTCGGTTCCTAAAGGCCAAGGGGATTGGCGTTTTAATAACGGATCATAACGTGCGAGAGACGCTTGGTATTTGCGATCATGCTTGCATTATCAGCGAGGGAAATGTGCTGGCTAAGGGCACTCCAGCTGAGATTGTCGATAACGCCGAGGTACGCAGGGTGTACTTGGGCGAGCATTTCAAAATGTAGGCTGCAAACATCTTTATGAAACAAGGACTGTCACTTCGTGTATCTCAGCATCTTGCGTTAACTCCGCAGCTACAGCAATCTATTCGTTTGCTGCAACTCTCTACGCTTGAGTTAAGCCAAGAGATTGAGCAAATGCTAGATGACAATCCTTTCTTAGAAAAAGAGTTTGAGGAGGCACAACGCGAAGAGTTTGGGCTTGAACATCAAGATGAGCCGATTAAAAGTGATGAGGACAGCGACGGCGATGCGATAGGAATGAGTGAATTTGAGGGCTCAGACTCATTTGCAGATTCGGACACAGCCGATGTACAAAATGATTTGGACTCCTCAACGGTTGACAGCGCAGATGTGTCTGATGTGTGGGAGAACCCGTTAGACCGAGTCAGTGAAATTAGAGTTGAGGCAAGTTCCACCTCAGATACAGAACCCGATGTGCAAGGGGTAGCGGAGAACTGGGATGGTGACGGTAGTGTTGATTTTTCCGCGGATGATTCAGAGTGGGGAGGAGATGCGCCCCCGAGTCAAAACAACTCAAAAGAAGAGACAGCGCAGGCCAGCGAGCTTGCTCGTAGTCAAGAGTCGATGACTGAGTTTTTGCACAGACAGGCTTTGTCACTTCGGTTGAGCGAGACCGATGTGGCTGCGTTGCGGTTTTTGATTGAGTCTTTAAATGATGATGGATATCTAGAGGATTCACTTCGAGAATTGGCGGAAGGTCTGGCAGGTGATGATGAAGAAGAGTGCGAAGAGTTAGAGCACAGGCTTACCATGGCTTTGCATCTGCTTCAAAGTTTGGAGCCCACAGGTGTTGGTGCAAGGGACCTTGCTGAGTGTTTAAGATTACAACTCAAGGCCATGACGGATTTAGAGCCTGAGGTCGATGAGATTCGAGCCGTTGCCTTACAAATATGTGTTGGCCCACTCGATTTGCTTGCCAAAAGGGACGTAAAGAGAATGGTGCTTGCTACCAACTCAAATGAATCGTTGGTTAAGGGCGCAATTGCAATGATCGCCCGACTTGAGCCTAAGCCCGGAAGACGCTTTGTTGATTTGGAGCGTCAAGTCGTAGTCCCCGATGTACTCGTAACAAGAGCCGGTGAGGACAAAACTGGGCAGCCCAAATTTAGGGTTGTGTTGAACCCAGACGTTATGCCCAAATTAAAGGTCAACGATATTTATGCAAGCGCATTAAAATTTAGTGGCAAAAATGAGGGGCACCTCGGCCTGCAGCAACGACTGCAAGAGGCGAGGTGGTTTATTAAAAACATTCAGCAACGATTTGAGACCATACTTCGGGTGAGCACCGCCATTGCGCAAAGGCAAAAGAATTTCTTTATCCACGGTGAGCTTGCAATGAAGCCCATGGTGTTGCGAGAAATTGCAGATGAACTCGGCCTCCATGAATCCACTATCAGTCGGGTTACGACTGCTAAGTTCATGTCTACCCCTTACGGAACCTTTGAGCTTAAATACTTCTTCGGCTCTGGCTTAGGTACTGACAGTGGCAACAACGCATCTAGCACGGCAGTAAGAGCGTTGATTAAGCAACTTGTTGCAAGTGAGAATCCTAAAAAACCGCTCTCAGACAACCAACTCTCCGATATGCTTAAAGAGCAAGGGATTGACTGTGCAAGGCGCACGGTGGCCAAATACAGAGAAGCACTTCGAATCGCGCCTACACATTTAAGACGGACTTTGTGAACTCACTTATATTATTTCTTCCCTGCGCGGCAGGTGTTGAGGCATATTTAGCCTATGAGATCTTGCAGATACTTGGGGCTGCTGCGCAAGATTTGAGGACGATGCGAGGCGGGGTGCAATTAAAAGCTGCATGGCGCGATGCACTTCTTCTAAATTTGCATTCTCGCTTAGCGCAGCGCGTACTTATACAACTGCAAGATCAGCCCTATGCAAGCGAGCAAGATATTTACAACACCGCTCAGATGGTTCCTTGGGAACTCTGGTTTGGTGTTGATCAAAGTTTCAAGGTTGATATTACTGCTCAGCACAGTCCTTTGAAGAGTTTAAACTTTGCGACCCTGCGCGTAAAAGACGCAATAGCAGACCGTTTCAGGGAGCGGGTAGGGGAGCGTCCGAATGTGGAAACGTTCAAGCCTGATGTGCGGATACATGCTCACCTAACTGCTGAGCGGGTGATCTTATATCTAGACACATCCGGTGAGCCTTTGTTTAAGAGAGGTTGGCGTTTCGAGAAAGGTGATGCACCGCTTAAAGAGACTTTGGCGGCAGCAATGTTGGCCGCGAGTGGTTGGAGTATTCCCGTACTTAGAGAGGGAACCAGTCAGCCTATTGCACCAGACGCAAAAAGCGGTGTGGAGCTAGGGGTCCCTTTGTACGATCCTTGTTGTGGAAGCGGTACTATTGTCATCGAGGCAGCTCAAATTGCGTGCCGAATGGCCAGCGGGATTCACAGAAAATTTGGATTTGAACGTTTAAGACCATTTGAAGCAAGACTTTGGGGTGAACTCAAAGAGAGTGCAAGGGCAGCTGAATGTGCGCCCCGAGCAGAAATTTTTGGAAGTGACATCTCACACAGGATGGTCGATTTTGCTGAGCAAAATGCAATTAAAGCCGCTGTCGCACAAGTTGCAAAGTTTCGCGCAGGGGACGCACTACAGAGAATGCCTCCTGTAGTAGGTGGTGGAATATTGATGCTTAACCCGCCCTACGGTGAGCGGATTGAGACAGCCGGGGTTGCCGGGGCAAGACAAAATGCAACGACCGAGGACGGCGGTGAATTCTTTGTTCAGTTGGCAGCTCATTTAAAAAGTAACTATGCAAACTGGACGGCATGGATACTGACCCCTGACATGAAGTTGTCGAGCAAGATGAGGCTCAAAGAAAATCGCCGCATTCCGATGTGGAATGGACCCATTGAATGCCGCTTATTTCGCTATGAAATTAAAAAAGGGCGCATGGCCGATGCATGATCCTGCATGGGTGGTTATCGATACGAATGTTGCCTTGGATATTTGGATATTTAAAGACCCAAGGACGGAATATTTAAAGTCAGTCTTGATGGGCGGCGAATTAACTTGGATAGCTACGGAGGAAATGCGCGAGGAGCTTAAGCGAGTGCTTGGGTATGCGCATATAAATCTTCGCTTGCAAAGCTTGGGTCTAGTGATCGAAGAGATACTAAACCGGTTTGATTTTCTTGTTGTTCTAAAGGAAGTGGCGCCCAAGGCCATTTACCGGTGCAAGGACGAAGACGATCAAAAATTTATAGACCTGGCTGTAAAGTATCAAACGCCACTGATTAGCAAGGACAAGTGTGTGTTGACCATGAAAAATAGGTTGAAGCGATTAAATGTATCAGTCATGCCCGAGTGGAAGTACCCCGCGGAAAAGGCCGGTTTAAGCTAAATAAAAATTTAGTCAAGCGCTGTTCGCATCGAAGCAATTACTTTTGCATAGTCTGGTTGTCCAAATATGGCACTACCGGCGACAAATGAGTCTGCTCCAGCGTTTGCTACTTGTCTGATGTTATCTACCTTTATGCCACCGTCCACTTCGAGACGGATGGGTTTACCGCAGGAGTCGATTCGCCTTCGAACACGCTCTATTTTTTTTAAAGATGACGGGATAAAGGATTGTCCGCCAAACCCAGGATTCACGCTCATGATTAATATGAGATCTAATTCTTCAATCACCTCATCTAAAACATCAAGGGGTTGTGCAGGGTTAAAAACCAGGCCTACTTTGCACCCTTGAGATTTGATAGATTGGATGCTTCTATGGACATGTAGGGAGGCATCAGGATGGAAGCTGATGAGGTCTGCACCGGCCTTTGCAAAAGACATTGCTAAAGCATCAACAGGGCTCACCATTAAGTGAACATCAATAAGTATAGGTTCGCCGCGCGAATTACGAAGATTCTTGGTAAGTGGTTTTAAAGATTCGCAGATCATTGGCCCAAACGTGAGGTTGGGAACGTAGTGGTTATCCATAACGTCAAAATGGATCCAATCAGCTCCTGCACGGACTACGTTTTGAACTTCTTCGCCAAGTTTTGTAAAGTCTGCGGAGAGGATGGATGGGGCAATGATGTAGTTATCAGTCATGATGTGTTCAAAACAAAAGAGGGGGCTACAAAAAACGCAGGAATGAACTCGTTTTGAGTGCCTTATAAGTTGAGAGTGAAGCGTCCTTGCGTTAATTCCATCTCAACCGCTCATAGATCGTACTATAAGATAAGATGGATATGTTGGTTCGGTGTCAAGCAAATTTAGCTTTAAACAACACAAGGGGGTGGTATTTAGGCGGATCAAATGTCAAAATACAACTGTACGAAAATTCTAGAAACCGATTCAATCTTAATTAAAAAGTAGATGCCAAAATACGAACTAAAGGTTGAGGTAAAACCACAATACATTGCCGAGCAATCTGCGCCGGATCAAGATATATATGCTTTTTCCTACACGGTGAGGATTACAAATTCCGGATCAGTAGCTGTGCAATTGATCTCAAGGACTTGGCATATCAATGATGCCCTTGGTTATCACGAACGTGTCCGTGGACTAGGCGTTGTCGGCTATCAACCCTTAATCCAGCCCTCAGAGTCCTTTGAATACACAAGTGGTGCAAGGCTTAGAACGCCTACTGGGACGATGCATGGAAGTTACTTTTGCGTGGCCGAAGACGGCGAAAAATACGAAGTAGATATTCCCATGTTTGTGCTTGATGCACTTAGTGATGAAGATCGTCGCTCAAGCTTGCATTAGTTAGCGCCGGAAAAAAGGCCCAAGTAATGATGAGTGAGTTTGATCTAATCGCAAAATATTTCACCAGACCAACTCAACGTGCGGTGTTGGGGGTTGGAGATGACTGCGCTCTACTTGAGCCTAGCGTTCGCATGCACCAATGTATCACTAGCGATATGTTGGTCGAGGGACGACATTTCTTGTCCACCGTAGATCCTTATCGCCTTGGAGTTAAGTCTTTGGCAGTAAATTTAAGCGATTTGGCTGCATGTGGCGCAACCCCTACGGCTTTTACACTTAGTTTGGCGTTACCGCAACTTGATGTGAACTGGCTCGAGCAATTCTCAAAGGGGCTTTGGGATACAGCAATTGAGTATGGTATCGATTTGGTGGGGGGAGATACTACCCTGGGCCCCTTATGCATCGGCATCACTGCGCTAGGGGAGGTGCCTCCAGGTGACGCACTTCTCAGGAGTGGTGCATTTGAGGGGGATGATATTTATGTCAGTGGAACTTTGGGCGATGCAGCTTTAGCACTGGATGTGTTTAGGGGGCACACATCTGTAGACTCCCGCGCATTTGAGCGCATAAGACGTCGGCTAGAGCAACCAACGCCGCGAGTTGCTTTGGGCGTTGCACTGAGGGGGGTTGCCAACGCGTGCATAGATGTAAGCGATGGATTGGTCGGTGACTTGAATCACATTTTGCAGCGCTCCCAAGTGGGCGCCGTGTTAACGACAGATTGGGTGAATCAAAGCGCGGCAATATCAAAAGACATGCAGGAGCTTTCGTATAGCAATAGACTTGACTATGTGCTGGGCGGCGGGGATGATTATGAGCTGGTGTTTACGGCTCGTCAAACAGCGCGTGAGGATGTAGTATCAGCAAGCGAGCAGTCAAACACTAAGGTTACGCTAATTGGTCAAATTACAAAGGAGAGGGGCCTTAAAGTTTTGGATAGTGATGGTGAGTTGATTACCCGTCGCTTCCTTTCTTTTGATCATTTTCAGCGCTCAAATTGAACCGATGATTAATTCCAGATTTTTGTTATCTCACCCCGCTCATTTCATGGCTCTTGGATTTGGGGTTGGTTTGAGTCGGGCGGCACCAGGCACCGCGGCTACGCTTTGGGCGTGGGTGGTCTATTTGATTTTGCAAGCATTTTTAAGAGCAGAAGAGATCGGCGTTGTTATTTTGATTTCAACTATAGTTGGTTGGTGGGCTTGCACAGTAACTGCGGAACATTTAATGGAAAAGGATCCCGGAGCAATTGTGTGGGATGAGGTTGTCGCTTTTTGGTTGGTCTTGTGGATATGGATGCCTGTGGGTTTTGGTGGGCAATTGATGGCGTTTTTACTTTTTAGATTTTTTGATATCGCAAAACCAGGCCCAGTAGGGTGGGCGGATCAATACTTTAAGGGCTGGGGTTACAGGGGTGGTTGGGGTATTTTGTTTGATGATTTTGTAGCCGGATTTTGTACGCTGCTTGTGTTGGCTCTTTGGCGGGCAACCTAATACTCTGTGGCTTTGGGGGGGGCAGCGTATCGCAATTAATTACGGTCAAGAGGCTTCGTTTTGTCCGAAACATTTAAGGAGAAATTCAGTGAAAAACACCGAAGCTTTGGTTCTTGAGTTGTCCCACTCTTTGTTGCAGCGCGGATGGTATTTAACCAGCGCTGAGAGCTGTACAGGTGGCCTTATCGCTGCCAGTTGTACGGACTTGGCGGGTTCCAGTGATTGGTTTGAGCGGGGATTTGTAACGTATTCCAACACTGCAAAATGCGAATTATTAGGCGTTGACCCCAGCATTATTCAAGACCACGGTGCGGTCAGCGACGCAGTGGTGAAGGCTATGGCGCTTGGAGGCTTGAGGCATTCACGCGCTCAAGTCAGTGTAGCCGTCACTGGTATTGCTGGGCCTACGGGTGGAAGTGCGGACAAACCAGTTGGTAGTGTGTGGTTTGCCTGGGCTATGCCCAGTGACGCAGGGCCAACGGTAGGGGCAGATGCTTTTTGGCTTACCAGTGAGTTGATGCATTTCGAGGGAAACCGCGCGAGTGTTCGACAACAGACGGTAGATCACGCGTTGTTTAAAATAATTTCACTTTTGAAATCAAAATAGTTGTCAGCCAAATTTCGGGCTGCTTGGATTAGACGGCTCATCACAGGAAAGTGTGAGGCCTAGATAATGAAGGGGTTAGGACGGGTTCAATTTGGGGGTTGTAGCCAATTAATTCCCAGTCCTGAGCGGGCCATGAACCTTAATCTCGGTTAAACTAGTCGTCTATGTTTATACATTCCACTACTGTTACAGGTTGTAGTTACCGGGGAGCTTGGCCCTGGCGCGGGTAAGCTTTTAACCTGCGCAATTCGTGGCGCGCGAACTCATACTAGTCTTGATGTGCACAACCCATTAACACACGACTTATTGTTTAACTATCGCGCAATTATTTCAATGGACTAAATTTAGAGTCTATTTCCCTGGAGTAAATCGTGTTAACAGTACAAGAGTTCAACGCCTTGGTAGAAGAAGGCTTCAACCGCATACCCTTAATTGAGCAAGCGTTTGCAGATTTGGAAACACCGCTTTCGCTTTATATCAAGCTTACCCAGACGTCCTTTGTTCCTGCGGAGCCGTTGGGTAAAAATAGTTTCTTATTAGAGTCAGTCGTTGGTGGGGAGCGTTTTGGCAGGTATAGTTTTATTGGCTTGCCAGCTAAGACATGGATTCAGGCCCGTGGATTTGGCGAAAAGGCGCTCACACAAGTGATGCACTTGGGTAAAGTAATTGAGACGCATGCAGGAAACCCTTTGGACTTCATTGCCGAATACCAAAAACGGTTTAAAGTGGCTTTAAGACCTGGACTGCCAAGATTTTGTGGTGGATTGGCGGGCTATTTTGGTTATGACAGTGTTCGCTATATTGAGAAAAAGCTTGAGAAAAGTTGTCCAAAGGATACCCTCGACTGCCCAGATATTTTGTTACTTCAAACTGAGGAATTAGCAGTAATTGATAACCTTTCAGGAAAGCTGTATCTGATTGTTTATGCCAATCCCGAGAGCCCTCATGCATATGAGCAAGCTCAATCTAGGCTGAGAGAGTTAAAGTCAAAATTAAATACCCCCGTGGTTGCGCCCCTCATTGAGCCCACTCCCTCGTACGAGATAGAACGGGAATTTCCTAAGGAAGATTTCCTAAAAGCAGTTGAGCGGGCCAAGCACCTAATTGAAGGTGGGGATTTCATGCAGGTTCAAGTGGGCCAGCGGTTGAAAAAGAAATTCACCCAAAGTCCCTTGTCCTTATACAGAGCACTTCGGTCTTTAAATCCGAGTCCTTATATGTACTTTTACAATTTTGGAGATTTCCAAGTTGTAGGCGCATCCCCCGAAATCTTGGTTCGACATGAGCCAACACCTGAGGGTGCTAAAGTAACCATTCGACCCTTAGCCGGAACCCGGCCCAGAGGGGGCACAACCCAGGATGATCTGCGCATCGAACAAGAGCTAATCAGCGACCCGAAAGAAAGAGCTGAACATGTCATGCTGATTGATCTGGCGCGCAATGATATAGGCAGAATTGCAAAGCCCGGTTCCGTACAAGTTACAGAAGCCTTCAAAGTTGAGCGCTACAGCCATGTTATGCACATAGTGAGTAACGTTGAGGGGCTGGTAAAAGACGGGTTGACTAGTATGGATATCTTGCGCGCTACTTTCCCTGCTGGAACTCTTACCGGGGCTCCAAAAGTTCATGCAATGGAGTTGATTGATGAGTTAGAGCCCACCAAGCGAGGTATCTACGGCGGTGCTTGCGGTTATTTGAGCTTCGCAGGAGATATGGATATTGCTATTGCGATTCGCACTGGAATTATTAAAAACAACTGCTTGTATGTTCAAGCTGCGGCTGGTGTTGTGGCTGACTCTGTGCCCGAGCTAGAGTGGTCGGAGACAGAGCATAAAGCGCGTGCATTGCTGCGCGCCTCTGAACTAGTAGAGGAGGGTTTTTGATGAGCGCGTTGCGTATATTAATGATCGATAACTACGATTCCTTTACTTACAATTTGGTGCAGTATTTTTGTGAGCTTGGTGCGCATGTTGATGTGAAAAGAAATGATGAGATCACGCTAAACCAGATTAATGAAATAAAGCCAGATCGTTTAGTCATATCACCTGGACCTTGTTCACCAAGCGAGGCTGGCGTGTCGGTAGCTGCGATTCAACACTTTGCTGGGAAAATACCAATCTTAGGTGTGTGCCTTGGGCACCAAAGTATTGGCGCTGCTTTTGGCGGCAAAGTGGTGCGCGCCAAAGCTTTGATGCACGGCAAAACCAGCGTGATAACGACAAAGCAAGTCGGCGTTTTTAGCGGATTACCGCAGCAATATACGGTTAATAGATATCACTCCCTCGCAATAGATAGGGCTTCTTGTCCCTCTGAGTTGGAGATTACTGCTTGGTGCGATGATTCAGAAATAATGGGCGTTCGTCACAAAGACGTATATGTTCAGGGTGTTCAGTTTCATCCTGAATCTATATTGACGGAACATGGACACGCGCTCATGAAAAACTTTATGGATCTCGCCTAAATCTAATAGTTAACTACTTAATTGAATAACAGTTTATGAGTATCACACCCACAGAAGCATTGCAAAGAACGATCGAACACAGAGAAATCTTCCACGATGAAATGCTGCATTTGATGCGAATGATCATGAAAGGCGAGATGTCCCCGGTCATGATGGCAGCTATTGTGACGGGACTACGTGTTAAAAAAGAAACTATAGGTGAGATTACAGCTGCAGCGCAGGTGATGCGTGAGTTTGCAACTCCTGTGATAGTTAAGGACCCTACGCATTTGGTTGATATTGTCGGCACAGGCGGAGACGGCGCACATACGTTTAATATTTCGACTTGCTCCATGTTTGTTGTTGCCGCCGCTGGTGGGCGTGTGAGCAAACACGGGGGGCGAAGTGTAAGCAGTAAAAGCGGAAGTGCAGATGTTCTTGAAAACCTTGGTGTGAATATAAACCTAACACCCGAGGAAATCGCAACCTGTATTGATCAAGTTGGGGTGGGCTTTATGTTTGCTCCAAACCATCACCCTGCGATGAAAAATGTCGCCCCCGTGCGCAAGGAACTTGGCGTCAGAACTATTTTTAATATCCTGGGGCCGTTGACCAATCCAGCCCAAGCGCCAAATATCTTAATGGGAGTATTTCATGAAGATTTAGTAGGCATACAAGTTCGCGCTTTGGAGCGTTTAGGCGCAAAACACGCCCTTGTGGTTTACGGCAAGGATGGGCTAGATGAGGTAAGTTTGGGTGCAACCACCGTTGTAGGCGAATTAAAAGACGGAAAGATCAGAGAGTATGAGTTGCACCCGGAAGATTTTGGAGTTGCAATGAGCTCACATCGCGCATTAAAGGTTGCAACCCCGCAGGAATCAAAAGCAATGCTTATGTCTGTGTTGAATAATGAAGACGGTCCTCCAAAGGATATTGTTTGTTTAAACGCAGGAGTTGCTTTATACGCTGCCAATGTGGTGGATACCGTCCAAGCAGGTCTTGAATTGGCCAAGAAAACAATCGCTACTGGCGCTGCAAAGGAGCGTTTGAATCAAATGATTTCCTTCACTCAGGGCGTAGGAAAAAAATAAAAACACTAGGAAGTTAATTGACATATGACCGACATACTTAAAGAAATTGTTGCAGTCAAGCACGAAGAAGTTGCCAGTGCAAAGCGCAAGCTTTCATTGGAGGCGGTGCGAGACGATGCATTTACTAGAGTTTTAACGCGTGACTTTGTGGGCGCGCTGCGAAGAAAAATAGCAACTGGACAATCGGCGGTCATTGCTGAGGTTAAAAAAGCAAGTCCTTCAAAAGGCGTGTTGAGGGAAGATTTCGTTGCAGCAGATATTGCACAAAGTTACGCACAATCTGGCGCTGCTTGCTTGTCTGTGCTGACGGATAAACAGTTTTTTCAAGGTGGAGTTGATTACTTAAAGCAAGCTCGTGCGTCCTGTGATTTGCCCGTCTTGCGTAAAGACTTTATAGTTGACGCCTATCAGGTATACGAGTCTCGCTCAATGGGCGCTGACTGCATTTTATTAATTGCCGCCTGCTTAGATGATGCGCAAATGATTGAGTTTGAGTCCATCGCACATAGTCTTGGCATGGCAGCTCTGGTTGAAGTTCATGACAAAGCAGAGTTAGAACGCGCCTTAAAACTTAAAACCCCATTAATTGGCGTCAATAACCGAAATCTAAGAACATTTGAGGTGGACTTATCAACTACTATAGAAATGGTGCCATTGGTGACTGATCTTCCCGGCGAGCGTTTATTGATTTCGGAAAGTGGGATTCAAACGCATGCGGATATCACCCTCCTAAAGCGTGCTGGCGTTCATGGATTTTTAGTGGGAGAAGCTTTTATGCGGGCAAAGGACCCAGGAGAAGCATTAGCCAATTTATTTTTCAACAATGCAACTGCGAATTAAGTTTTGGTAAATTTGAATCGTTTGGATCAAGATTTTGGTTTCGGTGAAAACAAGTTAGTGCGCTGGGAGCCTTTTGATGAATTGCACAATGACCGGTTAGATCCTCGATGGATAAAGATCCTAAAGTCCTTTTGGCGCTCAGAGCATGGCTCCAAGCTGAGCCTTTTTTTGTCGAGTCGTTTGCAAAGTGGCGCGTGTATATACCCATCAACTCCTTTTAAAGCTCTTGAACTGACGCCTTTTGACAGCGTCAATATTGTGATTTTGGGGCAAGATCCCTATCACGGCCCTGGGCAAGCCCAGGGGCTTGCCTTTTCTGTTTACCCTGGAATCAAGCCGCCGCCTTCATTGGTCAATATTTTCAAGGAGATTGATCGGGATCCCGGTATTGCAGACTTTAGGGTTCCGAGCAGCGGTAATTTGGAGTCCTGGGCAAGGTCAGGGGTGTTGCTTCTCAATACCACTTTGACTGTTGAGAAAGGCGAGCCTGCCTCTCATTCGGCTCAGGGGTGGGAGATTTTGACGGACCAACTTATATTGGAGTTGGCGTGCGAGAAAAGGCCAATGGTCTTTATGCTTTGGGGGGCGCATGCACAGTCCAAAGTGACGGTGATTAAATCTTCGCCGGGTTGGAGCGTCGAAAACTGCCTTGTTTTGACCTCGAATCACCCTTCTCCGTTGTCTGCATCAAGAGGAAAGACGCCTTTTATTGGGAATTGTCATTTTTCTCTTGCGCAAGATTGGCTGGCCAAAAGGGGTATAGGTATGAATTGGCAGCTTTAATGCTTTCAATAGTCGCTAAAGGCGGCTAAAAAGCCTGGTTTTGAGGGGTGCTTTAGGGCGGCAACTGCATTTATTAGAGTTCATTATGGCTCGCAGTCGTGATGTGGGTGACCGTGGGGGTTGCGAAATTCCTGCAAAAAACATTACAGTCACTCGTTGGCTTTGAAATATATGTTATATTATCGGGTTCGCCGGAGGGGTGCCCGAGTGGCTAAAGGGGGCAGACTGTAAATCTGTTGGCTTACGCCTACATTGGTTCGAATCCAATCTCCTCCACCATCGAAAGACGAGTGAGACGTATGGGTAACCTGCGACATCGGCGATGATTGTGAAATCCGTGCGGGATTAGTTTAATGGTAAAACTACAGTTTTCCAAACTGTTGTCGAGAGTTCGATTCTCTCATCCCGCTCCACGTTTTCCATGTTGGATTGGTGGCGAGTTGGCTATGCCCATGTGGCTCAGTGGTAGAGCACTCCCTTGGTAAGGGAGAGGTCGCGGGTCCGATTCCCGCCATGGGCACCAACTGTCTCCCCGTTGATTTGAAACCTGTTTTAGCCCGGAGTGCTTGAAAATGGCAAAAGG
>CAITYM010000077.1 GCA_903896615.1 uncultured Burkholderiales bacterium | reverse complement strand
GGCCGACGTGTCCCCTTTTGCACTGAGCTGATAGCGGCTCTCAACCAAGTCTCCAACTGAATATAATCGTTTTTCCTGTGTTGCTGCAGTGAATAAGTCTTGTGCTCTTGGGTTTATGAATACCTTTTTACCGTATTGATTCACTCCTTCAATCCTATTCGTCTCATGATTGAATTTGTTGACACTAATAATGTCATTCTTCTTAACCCCTATTTCCTTGTATCCTTTATTAAAGATCAATCTATCGATCCCAACTGAAGTTAAGAAATGGGTTTGGGTGAGTTGAGCCTTAGACAGTCCTGCTGTATTGTTTAAATGCAGTTTTTCCTCGTTTTCTGGCTCTATCCATCCTTTTTCTTGAATTGCGGAGTGAATGGCTTTATTTGCCAAAGTACGCTGTGCATTACTAACGGTGATGACGCCAACAGATTGCTGACTCTCGCTCGTTCCGTTAGTTCTAAGAGCCTCCATGTTTTGAACATACCGCGTAGCTAGAGCCTCTGCCAAACTCATCTTCTCTTCATCAAATGTGTGACGATCTAAGGACTGAACCGCTTTGACCCAGTCCTCTCCCTTGACTGCCTTTAGGGATTCTTTGAGTTGTGGAGTGGCATGCTCAAACCGCATGGTCTGCGTAATAAGATTAACAACGGTACCCGTTTTAGAAGCTTGCTCAAAGAAGAGCCCAGCAGCGGGAGACGTATGTTGTTTGCTATCCCCTTGAAGTATGATCCGTGCGACTTTAGCGTCCCGAACAACTTTCAAAAACCTTTCTGCATCCAAAGATCCAGCCATACCCGTTTCATCCATCACGACAATGGTCCGTGAGCCCTCTTTGTTCCCTGTTTTGTCAATATTTTCAAGAACAGCTTGCTGCTCTTTGAGCTGTGTAATTTCTTTGTTAAGTCCAGCCTTCAGGATATCTTCAGATGAGAAAAGATTTGCCCGTGCTGCAACGAGTTCAATAGACTCCACTTTTCGATATTTCAGCATTGACAGCCCAGCCTCGTAGGCCCGTTTTTCCAGGTTGGTTTTGAGATTGGCCAAAGAGGCCCCTAATCTCCATGGCTCAGCACCTGTTAAATTGCTTTCACCCCCCCGTCTCTCTCCTGCCCAGGCGATCAGTTGTTCGCCCAAGCGTGTTTTCAAATCAGTACCGAGTCTCCAGACTTCGCCCTTGGAATGATCAAATGCGTAGTCCCCCGTACCAAAGCCCAGATCAAAGCTCTTAACCTCTAGTCTTTTTTCTTGAACTCTTGGAATATCTGTATCTTTGATAGCGTATTTTTGTTTGATTGATTCTTTGATAACGGCAATCGACTGCTCGACCTCCTTTCTCAGAACCTCTGGTTGATTCAAGAACTTAGCAAGTGTCATTGACCTGATTCCGGACTCCCTTTCTAACTGCTGGGCTGCAGCGCCAGTTGGAGCTACCCCAATAATATTAAATCCCTCTGTCCTCTCAACGACGAAGCGAACGAACTCTTTTGCAGCCGTCTTTCCGGTCCCCGCTGCCCCCTGCGTTATCTGAACAAAGTCTTGATGCATTAAATCGTTCTTTGCCGCAAGGCGTTGCTCACTTGTTAACTCAAAGCCTTTATGCGCTTCAAACGCGCGCAGGTATCCATCAAACTCACGTTGCTCTGTTAACACAGCAATACCGCCGCCTATTCCCTGCCTAATGTGATGCAAGATATCTTGTTCAACTGTGATTGCCTTTTGGGTGGTTAGATATTCTTTAGACCCTGTAATCACTCTGGGTACAAGGGCTCTTTTATCCTTCTGGATGGAAATAGCTTCCTTGACATCCCTAATATCGACTTTGCCAAACTTAACGGCTTCGGCTTCTAAATCACTCACTTTAAACGCTTGCTCACGCTCTGATAGGGAGTTAACAGCAAAGGTTAATGATTCCATTGCCTTATATTTAGCATCCAACTCGAAAGTCTCAGTGTTCATAGAAGCCGCTTTGATCTTACTCTTTGAGGTGAGTGCCTCAAGGTCGATTCCAAGTGCAGATGCCCTTTCCTTCCAAATCGCGTGAAGCAGTGTATGGGGAATTTCCCGCTTCATATCGCGACTGGCAAGGGTGGCAACGCTCCTCATCTCCCAACTCGCTGTTGCAGGATCAAATCCTCTGGCTTTTATCAGTTGATCTATCGCATTTGTGCGACCGCTGAATTCTCTCAGTACCTCTTCAGTGACTCCTCCAATCTCCCAGGATGCTCCGTCCTTTGAGATAACAGTGTCATAACCCAGGATTTCAAGTTCTTTCTTTAATACCCCCATCACCACTCGGTCAGCTGAGTGGCGAATAGACATCAAATCTTCGTTACTCAAACTACGCCATTTGCCCACAACTGCGTCATATACATGGGGAAATAAGACGTTATGCACGTGAGCCTGAGGATCATTTTCTCTAGAGGTTTCGTGCTGAACCTGCATCATGATTAAGTTACCCGCGTCTATACGCTGATTCTTACCCTGGTCGTCCTTCACTCTAATCGTTGCTGCATGATCTTGTATCCAATTCATACCCACGTTATTTGCAACCGAGACGGCTTTGAGGATTCTTTGGTCCCCGCCGACAAGTGCCATCACAGACACGGACTTAGGAGGTGAGAAGGTCAAGTCGTAACCGATTCTGCGTTTATCACCTTTTGAGTTATCAGCAAGATTTTCAATCTCACCCGTTACAGGGTGGGTGACTTTACCGCTCAACAAATTGATGAGCTCTTCTTTTGTAGGCTTTTTCCCCATTATTCCTGCGAGTTCAGCCCCCTTGCCAGACCAAGACGCGGGAGCTTGTCGATCAAGGTAATAGTTGTCCACACTGCCTTTGTCTTTGACCCCAACTTCGTATGTTCCTGCTTCCTTTATTTGAAGGCCAATATCTTGACTCATCGCCGAACTGTAATAGTGCCCGGCCGCTGACGCATCGGTGAGCGTAGTCATTGAAATCATAGTGTCACTTTAGAGTACTGATTTTTTATAAAAGACAATATCTTTGATTTTCAGGTGATCTGATTTATCAATTCTTGTAGAGGTCGAGGAGTTGAATCCAAACACCAAAATATAAAGATCGTCATAGAACACATAGCCAATGCCAAAAATCAAAGCACAGATAACTATTACAAAGACAGTTGTTTTCACAAATATTCCTAAATCTTTTGATCCTGATCCCAGACGCCTAAATCGTTCAACTTCTGAGGCAAGAGTGGTGAGTTTTCATATTCAGACGGTAAGAGTTTTTGATCAGCATCTTTATACGCGGCGTCCAAAATGTCGGCAACTTTGCCACTCTTGATCAGTTTCAGGCTTGAAGCATCGGATACCGGGTCAGACGAGCTATTGTTTCTAATTTGTTCGAATACTTCTTCAGTAGACTTAGGTCCACTTGATTTGTCAATTAGGTGCTTAGGATCGCGAAGTGGTATTTCATTAACTACCAAAAAGGTCTGAACATAAGGGATACTGAAGATTCCACTTCTTTTCCAATCTGAAAAGTCCATCTTTGTAGCAGGGAAACCTTTGTATTTAATAAATCCCATCATGGACGGCAGGTCTATGATTTGGCCCGTGAGCACGACTAATTTTTCTTTCTCCTGTGTGTTAAGCCCTGCCCCGTCCCGCCAATCCTCAACTGCAAGGGCCTGACTTTGGGAGGTTGTTCTCACCTCTTTCCTTCCAATCCTCTCAGCCGCATCTTGAGCCATCGTTGGATCCGATGTATTCAGGATCACAAGGGAGTTAAAGCAATTCATAACGGTATATGCTCGGTCTCTCCCCAGGTTTGAGTCCATTTGAGACTTTGCCTGTATTCCACCCACTATCCTGCAACCCCACTTACGAGTTGTCTCAAGTTGAGAGTCAATCTTAATATCCCCAAGTTGGTGTATTTCATCAAAGAAAAACCAGTACTTGTCTTTGTGGGATTCAACGGCTTTAGCATCAATACATTTGAAGATCATGTTTATGAACATGCGGTAAACGGGCACGAACATATCCTTGGTATCTGCCGTATTCACAATAAATATTCGCGCGTCCCCATCACTCTCTAACCAATCATTGATCGCCCAGTTGCCCTCTCCGATAGCCTGTAGGCCTTTCAAAAAAATGGCTACAGACGAGATGACCCCTTGCCGTTGTCCTTTGGAGTCACCACCAACCGCAGATGATGCAATTGATTTCTCTAGGATTCGGTTCATCTCCTCCTCGGTCATCTCCAGAAACGCTTTTGCAATATCTGAGGTATTCGTTGCCCCTAAGATGGCAAGTCTTTCTAAAATAGTACTGAATAACACTCGGGCTGCTTTCTCAAAGAATCCACCGTCTCCTCCGCCAACAGTTGGCTTTTCAGGAAGAAAGGAGTGCGAGATTGAATCCGCGTCAAAGGTGTACTTCATGTCCGCAAACACGGACCAGCAAACTGATCCGATAAGCCCAGGACTAAATAAAATATCCTTCCCCTGTCTGAAGTAAGTTTTATAGAACTCACCCGCATGATCGTAAATCACGGCTTTGCGGTTCTTTAAGAATACTTGCTTCATCAAATCTTTGATGAGAACCGATTTGCCCGATCCAGGCGTCCCAAGCGCAAGTAGCGCAACCATATCAGTTGGGATATTGACACCAGCGCATTGATAAAAGGGATTATTGCGTGCTCGAATCTTCGTAAGAAATGGAATCTTACTTAAATAGTCCTTATCTGCGACCAGTTGACTAAGTCGAGCATTACTCACAAGGTCCATAGCACCGCCGAGGTGTTTCTCCTTCTTTGCGTTCCGACCCACAGAACCAAGACTGTAAAGAACAAGCCACCCAACACCTAATCCAACAAAGGGGGAGGATAGCAAAATAGTTTTGAGAACGTTGTATGCAAAATTGTGCAATGCTATCGCCTGAAGTACCTCATCTGGAAACATGATGTCCAACACTTCACCGCTTGCGCTAATACCAGCGATTTGCTGAGCTACTCCCGTCGCGTCTCTAACCAACCAGGGTCGAAGTTGCTCAGCCCGAGCAAAATGAGCAATGACGTTAATCTTTATAAGGTCAAGGTCCTGATAAGAGCAAATACTCAGGTAAAGAACAGGAAGTAGGAGGATGGAGAGAAGTGCAAAGATAAAGGCAAACTTGAAAGCCTTAACAGTCAACCCGATCTGAGTGGTGATGACGGCTGCACCAATGCCTTGATCAGTTGGGCCACTCACTGAACACGACCAACAGTTTCCTCGGCTAAGAAGTATTCACGAATAGGGCGAAAGTTAAGCAACTCTAAGGGGAGTAGATCAATGAGGTTGTTTTTAATCAGGCCATTTGTATCTCTCCACCTGCGGTCTCGCAGTCTTACGAAGTCCAAGAATGATTGATCTCCGTTGGGCTGCAAAATAATGAGCTCTGAGACGGTAACGTTGTCATAGGATTTAAGGCTAAACCGATTGAAGACAACAAACCCTCCTGCTGTTGGTTCGAAGATTTGACAAAATCCTTTGTATACCCCTGGAGTGATGTCTCTAACTGAATTGTGACTTTTGACGACGTTTTGTAGTACTAGCATTTAATGGGCTCCCAGTTTTTTAGTAAGCGATATCACTGCGTCTGAGAAGCCCCGTCCGACTGTGGCCACTGCGTCAAGCTCGATGCCGACTTCCGCCCTTCGTTCTTTTTTTAACATTTCGACTCCGCCTTGTTTTTGAAAAAGTACCGCAGCCAGGACCGCGCCGCTAAGGGCAGACATGTCGGAGAGCGTTTCTTTAACCAATGCTTGATCTTTTTTTAAATCCTTGCAATTTTCCAAAATTGATCCGATAAGTCGGTTTTGCTCAGAGATGGATTCATGATTATTTAGAGCTCGCTCGATCAGGTTTCTGACGTATACAGAGCGGTCAAGACCCAAGTCTTTACAGACAGCCTCTAACTTGGAAGCAATCAAGGTGTCGATTCGGTAGGTGTATTGT
>CAITYM010000076.1 GCA_903896615.1 uncultured Burkholderiales bacterium | reverse complement strand
GGTCTTTATCGAGTTCCTTGAGGAAGTCTTAATTCTTGCTCTTTGTAGCCGTTTTATCGCTCTCATTTTTCATCTCAAACATGATTGAGACGATTTCAGTCCCAGATTCATCTGAGTCTTTGAAAATGTAGTCTCCCTTACTACCGGTTCTTGAGTCATTGTCTTTCTCAAAGTAGGCTCTGGGAAATGCAGTTGCACGAATACGGTTGAACTCGGTCTCGCAGTGCTGCTCTAGAGTTTCACCAACCATCTTGGTCGAGAGCCTAGCCTTCATATCCCTGAGACGCTCAATTGCGTCGTCCCGGTCCTTGATCTGAGTCTCGTACTTGTCCTTGAGTGACTTCTCCGAAAGTTGCTTTTCTAATTCTGCTTGTTTAAGGCTGCTCTTTAGTTCATCACGCTCGCGCTCCAAGGTGTGCACGGCTTCCGTTATTGCTAGTTGCTGTTTATCGACGGTTGCGTCTAGCTTTGCCTTAAGTGATTGAATCTCGCTATCCTTAGATGCTGCTGCTTGTTGTAGTTCATTGAGTAAGTTTGCCTTGGACAGCTCTACAGCAGCTTCTTTGTCTAGCTTAGCCTGGGCTAGCTCATGAGCCAGTTGGTCCCGCTCCCTCTCTAGAGCTGACCTTGCCTCAGAGACTGCCAACTTGCTCTCGGTCTCTAGAGTGCCAAGCTTGCCTAGGAGCTCTTGAATCTTGGCATCTTTTGCTGCTTCAGTCGCCTGGCGCTCATTGATAACCTGAGTTTTAGCCAGTTCTACAGCGTTTAGCTTCTCTTTCTCAGCTAACTCAAGGCGGTTGTGGATCTGCTGCTCAAAATCCTTATCCCTAACTTGCTTAAGTATGTCGGCATAACCTGTTTCGTCGATTTTGAATGCTTTACCGCAATGTGTGCATCTAATATCGTGCATAAGTGTCTTTCTCTTACCTTAGGGAATTATTAAAGGTAGGTAGCTATTCTAATTTTATTAATCTTTGAATAGTAAGCGGGTAAAAGCTCATTTGATGAGCTTTTATTTAAATCAGGCTCACTACATTTTAGAAGACCAATAGTTAACTCCACCGATTTTGCAACTAGGGCAGGAATATCTAATAGAGTGACATCTAATGGCATTCTGAAGACGTTAACGGATTTGAATTTAACTCAAATTTTCAGAAATGGAGCAGGTCTCACCCCTAACGTTTATATGTTGCGAGTCTTGCTTAACATTGCTGAAGGCAGAGATGTGTTTTAATCTCTTTGCGTTAAGTGTGCTTTACACAAGCCATATTTTCTTACGTGGTGTTTACATGACTCCAAAAAAGTAAAAAGGCTTTCAAGACGAATGACTTGTTAGCCGCTTGATACTGGTGGTCTGGGGCGGAATCGAACCACCGACACAAGGACTTTCGATCCTAGCTCTAGACTACTTCCAGGTAAGATTCAATTTCTTATGCGAAGCAGCGCAATCTCTTAAATAGAGATTAATAAGGCTTTGATAGGGAATCCCAACTTCTTCTGATACAGATTTAAAGTAGCTAACTGAATCCTCGTCCAATCTAATGGTTATAGGCTTCTTAAGCATAGAGGCATATGGATTTTTACGAGCTTTTGAAAAATCGTATTCTTTACGCATATTCATATCCTTTGATAAGCTTTTGACTCTTTGGTTGTTGCCTTACGTGCCGAAATAATACGAATTACATTACCCTCGTTTCGGTAACAATGGCAAACTAAAATCACACGAGGGGAATGGCTTACTCCCAGCAAAATAAATCTGTCTTCGTCCTCCGAATGATCAGGATCAGAAATTAACCTAGCATTTTCATCATAAAACACCGATTTTGCCTCTTCAAAGGAGACGCCGTGTTTTTTTTCATTAGCTGAAGCTTTCCTAGGTTCCCATTCAAATCGCAGTGAAATCATATGTACATTGTACATATATCTTGCAGGTCAAGCAATCAGGGCAAAAATACTGGGTCACCCAACCTGTCGGCATGAACAAAGGCAAAAAAGCACAACAAGCGGGCTATTGCGATTCTTTATGGGCAATAGGTACGGATTGCTGATTGCCCCGCTTGGAAGTCAAACTTCTCCAGGATTTAACTAAAACCAGACCAAGGAGGTCTTTTTGTATCCAGTACTGGTATCGCCGATCAGGCCTGCACGGCAAGTTTGTTTCCCCCACGGGACACAACCCGAGTAAGGATTTCTTGCTCAAGGGAAGTTTGAAACTGGTGTAAAAGCCCCTTACAAAATCTGCTAATTAGTTCTTAGGGTATACCATTGGGGGGCTTGCTCTAATCGGAATTTACCAAGCCAACAAGGTTATCCTCTGGTCTTTAAGAGGTGAATGACTAAATCATTCACCTTTAATTTTTATGAAAAGAGGTTTTTCTTGGAAACGGCAAAGCAATACATAGATGGTCATTGGGTAACGCAGGTTAATGGATCAGAACGTCTGGGTGAATCTTTTAACCCAGCGAATGGCGAAGTAGTCGCCATGTTTTGTGACGGTACGCAAGCCGAAGCCCAAGCGGCAGTGGATGCAGCGCAGCACGCATTTACCTCCACTCACTGGAGACATAGTCCACGCCTTCGCGCAGAGGTATTGCTCGATTTTGCAACCCGTCTTGATGCACGGAAAGAAGAAATTGCAGACTGGCTCGTAACACTTAATGGCAAACTCAGGCGTGAAGCATTAGGTGAGATTGGTGCAGGTATTTCTGAGCTGAAGTACTATGCAGGACTTGCCCGTAATCTCTTTGGTCGTGTACTGGAAGTCGAGCCAGGTTGCTACTCCTCTTTGGACCGAGAGGCAGCCGGCGTTTGCGCAATCATCCTACCTTGGAACGCACCCGTCACCTTACTGGTACGCTCACTTGCACCCGCACTAGCAGCCGGCTGCACTGCGATCATCAAACCTGCTCATCAAACTGCTCTTATAAATAACATGGTTCTTGAGTGTCTCACTACAGACCCACGTGTACCTGCAGGGGTGATCAACTCCGTAACCGAATCGGGCTCTGAAGTCTCTCGCTTTTTGTGTGATACCCCGGTCGTTGAGGTCATCAGCTTTACGGGATCTTCGGCAGTTGGAAAGATCATTGCACAAAACACAGCTCCCACACTCAAGCGACTATCCCTTGAGCTTGGCGGTAAAGCACCAGCAATCATTTTCGCAGATGCGGATATGGACAAAACCTTAGCAGGCGTAGTCGCAGGGGGCATGGTCATGGCAGGTCAACAGTGCACGGCCATCACCCGCGTACTTGTTGAGGATTCAGTCTATGACAGCTTTTCACGTCGTCTTACGGATGCTTTGAAATCCGTCAAAGTTGGACCTGGCAATGATCCAAGCTCTCAAATGGGTTGTCTCATCGATGTACGTAACCGTGACCGTATTGATGCGCTGATGCAGACCGCAGAGACTACGCAGCGGGTGCTTCTGAGAGGGCGAGCGCCCGGGGGTGATTTATCTCGAGGAGCTTTCATCACGCCAAGTCTGGTGGAGGTGCACGATCTGAAATCTGAATTCATCCAAAATGAGCTTTTTGGTCCTTTGCTGGTGATCGAGCGATTTGTGAGCGAGGACGAAGCCGTAACGCGTGCCAATGCAACTCGCTTTGGTTTAGCTGCCAGTGTGTGGAGTACGGATGCGAAGAGGGTCCGCCGCGTTGCATCCCAACTGCGATCAGGAACGGTCTGGTCGAACTGTCACAACCGACTTTTTGCCGAGGCCGAGACCGGCGGGTTTCGCGACAGCGGTTATGGACGGCTGCACGGGGTAGAAGGACTCAACGATTTTCTGCAAACCAAACACTTTTACTTCGAGACCAACACGTGAGCAGTAAAGACAAGCACAGTGCAGCCCATTTTTTTTTGGAAGGGCTGGCAGATCTTGGTATCGAATATGTGTTCTCAAATTTAGGCACAGACCATGTCTCGATCATCGAAGAACTAGCGCGATGGGACCTTGCAGGACGCCCCCATCCTGAGTTCATTCTTTGCCCGCACGAGAACGTATGCATGCACATGGCTGCGGGTTTTGCAGCTCTTACAGGTCGGGGCCAAGCAGTGATGGTGCACGTTGACGCTGGCACTGCCAACTCTGTCATGGGCATGCACAATATGTTCCGTGGTCGATTACCCGTCATGCTGATTGCGGGTAAAGCGCCTTTTACGATCAGGGGCGAGCTCGAGGGTTCTCGAGATAATTATGTGCATTTTGTGCAAGATCCCTTTGACATCGCAAGTCTTGTGCGTCCCTACGTGAAATGGGAATATTCATTACCCAGTGGCGTGATCGCTAAGGAAGTCCTGCGCCGTGCTCACTCTGTCATGCAAAGCGATCCACAGGGCCCGGTCTACATGACTTTGCCGCGCGAGGTGCTTGCTGAGTCCGTAGACGGCGAAGAGGTGCGCACATTTAATAGCCAACGCTTTGGTCCGGTGATGTCTGGAGGTATTGACGCCACCCGCGCACAAGCGATTGCTCAAGAACTCATGACTGCCGTGCAGCCGATTGCTGTTACCTCCTATCTGGGTCGAAACCCTGAGGCAGTATTGGCCCTAGAAGATCTGGCGATGCTCTGCGGTATACAGGTGTTTGAGTTCAACCCCAGTTTCTTGTGTATACCGCGCAACTCACCTTGCTTTGCAGGATTTGATGCTTCAATTGCGATGCGCAGCGCTGACACAGGCCTATTGCTGGACGTAGATGTGCCCTGGCTCCCTAAGTTCGTACAAGACAACCCCGACACTCGGTGGACACACGTGGATGTTGACCCGATCAAAAAAGACTTCCCCATGTGGGGATTTGCGACTGATGTAAGGGTTCAGGCAGATTGCGCAAAAGTTCTGCGCCAAGTTGCTGAGATTGTGAGATCTCAAGCCAACGACGAATTCCGCCTTCGCGTGGCCAACCGCATTGCAAGCTGGACCGGGCCTCGCGACGAGCGAATGAAGCTCATTGCCCAAGCCGCGCAGGATCCAGGTCAACTCGGGGCCATCTCACCAGCATACCTTTGTGCAGCCCTTGGAGCAGCGATTGACGATCAAGATATCGTCATCAACGAGGCCATTCGAAATACGTTTGCTGTCCTTAACCAAATTACTCGTACCCGGGCGCAAACGTTGCTTTGCGGAGCGGGCGGGGGGTTGGGCTATAGCGGAGGAATGGCGTTGGGTGCAAAATTGGCCAACCCAAATGTACGGGTGGTGCAAATTGTCGGTGATGGTGGTTTTCATTTCTCAACCCCGACCTCAGTTTATGCTACCGCGCAGCGCTATAACCTACCCATCTTCACCGTGGTGCTCGATAACGGAGGGTGGCAAGCGGTTAAAGAGGCTGTGTTGCGAATTTATCCAAAGGGCTCAGCAGCTCAGTCCAATGAATTTCAATCTCGCCTACAAGGGCAGCAGCGACATTTTGAGAAAGTAGCTGAGGCCTTTGGCGCGTACGGCGAGTACTTGTCTGATCCCAGTAAAGTGCACGCAGCTATTGCGCGTTGCCTGAAAGCTGTGGACACAGGCCAATCTGCGGTACTTAACGTTCAAATTGGACTTCAATAAATTCATTTCCCCTTGCGCTGTCTAGTTCTTACCCAATTATCAAAAGAGAAAATCATGCGTTTGTACCCAAGATTTAGTTTGCTAATAGCCGCTTTAACTTCCCTATTGCCCCGCAAAGCGGTAATGACACTAACACTAGCACTAGCAGTACCACTAACACTAACACTACCGCTAGGACTCATACTGGAGCTAGCGCTGCCACGTGTAGCCTTTGCTGCAGAGTACCCCGCAAAGCCCATCACCATAGTGGTTGGCTACTCAGCAGGTGGCGGTGTAGATGTCATGGCGCGCATCTTGGCTGAGAAATTACCTTCACTTTTAGGGCAACCGGTCGTTGTGGAAAATCGTCCCAGCGTCGGCGCTATCGTCGGCTCTAACTTTGTTGCTAAATCAAAACCAGATGGCTACACGCTCCTCATGGGCGCGCCTGGGTCTATTATTTTTAACCACGCCGTCTACAGCAAACTCCCCTATACCCCCCAAGAGCTGACACCGATCTCTTTCGTGAGTGACTCCCCCTTGGTGTTACTGGTTAATGCAAACAATCCTGCAAAAAATGTTCAAGAACTCGTTGCTCAGTCAAAACAAAATCCAGAAAAAGCCAACTACGGCGCTAGCTCAGCGTCGTTTCAACTCATCACCGAACTCTTCAACCGCAAGACCGGCGCAAAGTTTGCTCACATCCCCTATAAGGGAGCAAATGATTCAGTCATGGCAGTCATGACGGGGGATGTCACAATGACGCTGGCCGATGCTGGACCCGCATTTACGGGTTTGCAAACAGGTCGCGTAAAAGCGCTTGCCGTGACCTCGGCGACCCGCATGAAAGACTATCCAAATGTTCCAACGCTTACAGAGTTGGGTATTGATCTGAAAGCCTCTGTTTGGATTGGATTGCTCGCGCCGACTGGAACACCAGCTGAGATCATAAAGCGCTTGCAAGAAGTCGTTGCAAAGATAGTTGCTATGCCAGATGTTCAGAAAAAAATGATTTCAATGTCTGTTATACC
>CAITYM010000075.1 GCA_903896615.1 uncultured Burkholderiales bacterium | reverse complement strand
TAATCAAACATTCACCCTCAATCAAAATGCATTGGTCTCTGTGACTGGGAGTAACTTCTTTAGTGCCTGTTCAGTAATACATGAGAACAACGGGAACATTGACATACTATTTGGTAATACTGGAAACGTGAATGGCTATAGAAACAATATCGTCGTCTTTGACAGTAACCTCAACGTTTTGTCCAACACAGGTCTAAATCAAATGGATGGTAACGGTCACAGTTTGACTGGCGGTGATTTAATAGACTCATAACCAGAGAGCCTAAACATACCCTAAAACTAATGAAAAGTAGCTTCGGAATATAAAAGGTGAGTTTTGGTCAGTTGAGCGTTACTTTAAGTAACGCTTGTGAGATTAGGAAAGTGTGTAGGCGAAACTGCACACTTTTGGTCTAATTCCGATAAAACTATAGGTCGTTCATCCTCATCTCAGGTCGAATCCACCACAGCTTGCAACAAACGCCAACACTTTAGGTGGTTTTTTCGTTTTGGCTCGGTTACATTGTTGTTATGAAAGCCCTCAAGAAAAGAATTCTCACCGCCTGTTGTGGTGCTCATATTCTTCATGATGGATATACCGACCTACTTTATGTCATGTTTCCAATTTGGCAATTGGCATTTGGTTTATCGCTTGCCGAAGTTGGCTCCTTAAAAACCATGTATTCAGGAGCAATGGCCTCTCTACAGGTTCCATCAAGCATGTTGTCGGAAAGGGTTGGTGAAAAGCGTCTTTTGCTATTTGGCACTTTGATTGCAGCAATAGGATTTTTATTATCTGGCTGGACGACTGGTTTTTTGGGTTTAGCCGCCTGCTTAGTGCTTAGTGGTATCGGTGCCAGTGTTCAGCACCCCCTTTCTTCTTCATTAACTTCCCATGCTTTTGAAGGCCCTGAATTAAGGGGAGCCCTAAGCACCTATAACTTTTCTGGGGATATCGGAAAGGTTTTGTTGCCCTCTCTCTGTGCGGCTCTACTGGCAATTTGGGATTGGCATACCGTAACCAGTGTGATGGGCTTATTGGGATTGTTCGCCGTGATGTTGTTGGCGCTTGTATTGCCTAAAACAAAGATTGCCATTAACCCCAAGGCCCAATCAGATAAAACCTCTAGCGATAAAAGCAAAAACGCCACAGGAAGTAACTTTCTGAATTTAGGTTTTATTTCTCTATCGTCAATTGCCGTAATAGATAGTGCTACGCGGATGGGTTTTCTAACGCTATTGCCTTTTCTGTTGATATCTAAAGGGGCAACAGTTACTCAGGTAGGCTTTGCCCTTAGCCTAACTTTCGCTGGTGGTGCCGCAGGCAAGTTTGTTTGTGGGTTTATTGCCGCTCGATTTGGCGTAATCAAAACTACCTTGATAACTGAAATTGCTACAACGATTTTGATGGGCTTAACCTTGCCACTAAGCGTAGACATTGTAATGTTGATGTTGCCATTGGTTGGCGTTGCTCTCAATGGAACATCTTCTGGTCTCTATGGAACAGTGCCTGAGTTGGTTCCGCAACATATGCGATCTAGAGCCTTTGGCGTGTTCTATACATTGACGATTGGTGCCGGAGCTATTTCACCGCTTGTGTATGGCTTTGCTGGCGACAGGCTGGGAGTGTCCGATGCCATTGCCCTCATTGCCGGCTCGGTGCTGTTGACCCTGCCGCTGACGCTGGGCTTGAAAAAGGCCTTTAGAAGATTAGGGGGCTAGGATTAGAATGAACCATAACCAACTAGAAAGGGGCATTATGATCTCTAAGAAATTTGTGGCGGGACTGTTATTTGGTATGTCTGTATTTTCATTGGCGGGTGCGGCGATACCTGAGCCACCAAATCCTTTAGCAAACATCAACTTAACATTTGATCAGCGCCTTGAGCAAATGAAGCAAACGGATGCCGCATTACTTAAGGCAACTCCTGAAGAGCGTAAAGAATACTGGCATAAAATGCGCGATCAAATGAAGGCTTTAAGCCCTGAAGATCGTAAGTTAGTTCACGAAAAAATGAAGGCTCAATGGCAATCCATTACTCCTGAGCAAAAAGAAAAAATGAAGGCTGAGAGAAAAGCTTTCTTTGATGGGCTAACGCCAGAAGAGCAGGCTGAAATGAAGGCCCGCAAGGCAAAATGGGAAAATATGAGCCCCGAAGAAAAGCAGAAGTGGCACAAGCAATCCAGCTAGGATCAGACGCCCTTGTTCCTGGCCGATTCCGCCCTGGGCCGCTAAACTGATAAGCGTTACTTTAAGTAACGCCCATTAATCTCACTAAAAATGATTTAGAGCAACGAAGTGCTTAACGGTTGTTCCAAAAATCCTTTGGTTTTCTAAACCAAAGAGTGCGAGTGTATTTTTTAAATGATTAGTTATTTCACTACACAAAACGCTACACACCGATATTTAGGAGGCGTAACCTCTTGAAATCCTAGTGGTTTTCTTTGGATGTCTGCTCTCTATTGCAATTGATGTGAATGGCGATGGGCATAAAGATTTTGTTCCTATCTACAACATGATTGGTGCAAATGGAACACCTGCATTCGCGGGTGATATTGCCGCAAAACGAATTCTTCTTTGGACTAGTGCTGGTCAATATACTTAT
>CAITYM010000074.1 GCA_903896615.1 uncultured Burkholderiales bacterium | reverse complement strand
GGCTCATCTGGTTTAAACCGCCTTAGCTACTAGGCGCGCGTAATTCAACTTAAAATGAGATCCACGTAAAGGACTCTCATGAACTTGAGTATTTTGGTTATTTCCCTTTTAGGGGACGATGTAAGAAGAGCTCATATGTCTAAGCAATTAGATGGGCTGGGTGTTAAGTGGGAGTTTGTTGACGGTGTTGTTGGCAAAAACTTAACTAAGTACCCTGCAGAATATCAGTCTCAAAAACGGATTAATCATTACTGTTTTGATATGTCGGCTGGGGAGATTGGCTGCTTTTTGTCACACCGAAAAGTTTGGCAAGAATGCGTTCGACGTAACGAGATCTGCATGGTTTTAGAAGACGACGTAGAGTTACTTCCCCATTTCATGCAAAACCTGCAAACTGTTTTGTCCATACAAAACGAATGGGACATCTTTCGGCTTCACAGCGGTGGGTACCGTGCACCCGTGCTCCGAGAAGTAGTTAATTCACTTCAAATTCTTGAAAACCTCATCGATCCTGGTAGCGCAGCTGCTTTTCTAATTAAACCAGAGGCGGCTCTCAAATTGCTTGAATTCTCAAGTAAGTTTTATATGGCTGTGGATGATTTTATTGAGAGTCGGTGGTTACATAATTTATGCATATTGGCATCTGACCCCTACTTAATCAAGGCAGGTATTTGGGACGCAACTTCGTACAGTACTATTAATGATAGAAGCAGTCCTAAGTTAAGCATTTCTCAAAAAATCGTTCGTGAACTAGTGCGAATACCCACCGGACTTCATCGCTGGAGGTGGCGCAGGCAAAGGGCTGCTTTTATTGCAAGATTAAACAAAAGTAAAGGGAATACGGTACATCCAAACGGGCCTACCGTCTGAGCCGTAAACCATTGCGTTAGCTTTAAGGGATCTTGCTTCAAACTCTAAGCTAACCAGCCAAGCGCCAGGGCGTAGTTCCTGAGCAGCTTTTTCAACGGCTTTGGGCATACTCTCAGGTCTTTGAAACATATAGACCATATCAAACTCGCTCCAATCAGCGAGCCAAATATTCCCTTGTCTAATCTTGGCCCAGGGACAACGTAGAGCACTAAAAAAGCGCAGTGGCCAACTCATCTCAAGCCCTGAGAACTCAGAGTGCGGAAAAACAGATTTAAGTGCTCTTAGTCCGTCTCCTAGTCCGCAACCTGCATCTAAAATTTTTGCGCCTTCCTTAAGGCTTATATGTTCAGGCACTTGAACCAAAGCCTTTGAGGGTGTGGGAAAGAGCGGCGCATCACTCCATGCGTTAAGTGGGTAGACTGCTGCAATGAGCAAGACAAGTCCAAGCCATGCAAGCGGGGGCATACTCATGACGGTTGAGTTGATGAGTAACTGGGATAAGGGAAACCCAAGGACAATCAAGCAACGCCTCCAAAGCGTTGAACCTAGGTTAGAGAGCAGGGCGCTAAAAAGCGTTGCGCCAAGAAACGCCCATATATCAGTGAGTCCCAGTGACCCAAGCATTAGATAGCACGCCCACGCTAGACTCCACGCAAGTAATGCGGGTAAGGGCCATACAAAAAGCCTCATGAACACGTGGATTTATAAATTAGGCAAATCAACTCAATCAGGTGAAAGGGCAGGATAGCTCTAGAACTGCGAAGATCTATCCCCATTCAACCCTTCTCAGCTCTTTTATAAAGACTTCAAACGATCACTAGAAGGAACAACTCGCGTCAGTCGAATACCGTAGCGATCGTTGACGAGCACAACCTCACCTTGGGCCACGACTGTATCGTTGACCAAAAGATCGAGTGGCTCACCCGCAATGCGGTCTAACTCCACCACACTGCCCTGAGTTAGGCGCATCAGATCTTTAATTTTAATCTGTGTACGTCCTACTTCAATGGCCAACGATACAGAGATGTTTTGCAGGACCTCGGGATCTATGTTCCCGGGATTACTCATCTCAAAATCATCTGGCGATGGACCTAGAGGTGGTTTCTCAGGTGCTTTGGTCTCCTCCGATGAAGCCTTCGCTTCAGCATCAAGTGCCTCATCTGAAGTATCTTCGGGGTTGGGGTTTTCTGTAGTGTCGTTCATGGTTTTTTCCCGCTATTAATCTTGTCCAGGGACTACGATGTCCTCAACGCGTACTGCTACATTGGAGCCACGGGTTCCAATGTTGACGCCAAATGCGGGTACGCCTTTGGCAATAAGTTGTGCGTGTTCTGGTTTTTTGAAGAAGAGTAAATCTCCTTCTTTCATGGTTTTTAAATGGTACAAAGTTGTTCTTAGGTTGCCCATTAACACTTGAATATCGATATATGCATCGCCCACAGCGACTGCCAAATCTTCACGCCATTTTTTATCTGATTCCTCATCTCCGTCACCGGTTTGTACTCGGTTTCTGAGCAGTTCACGCATGGGTTTAAGGGTGGCGTAGGGGTACACCAAATCCATAAATCCCTTACCCCCCGAGGAGGTTGCATCAGACTCGAAGCGGCTTAAAACTACGAGATCATTTTCGTCGGCGATTTGAGCAAATTGAGGGTTAATCTCTGAGCTTACCTTTTCGCACTCGATCGTCATCACCGGTGACCAAGCTTCTTGCAAAGATTTGAAGAAGACTTCCAAAATAATGTTAATAATTCTGGTCTCAGTTGCCGTAAACAAGCGACCTGGGGGAAGCTCTCCAACGCCCTTTCCAAAGCCTCCAAAAAAACTGTCAAGTGAGCTAAATACAACGTTGGGATCGATAATAACAACCGAGTAGCCCCTTAGGGGGCTGATTCGAATGGTGTTGACCGCAAGAGGCGGTTTGAGCATTTTTAAGTAGTCGCCGAACTTTAAAATTTGCACGCGCGAGGGGTTCACGCGCGGCGTAGTCCGCAGTACCTCTAAGAGTCCAAGCCTAAACATACGGATAAAACGCTCATTGATCATGTCGATCGAGGAGACATTCACACCTAGCGTACTGTTCTCGCTTGCTAAATCATGCTTTTTGACGCGCACCGAGGTATTAAAGCCTGTGTCCGTCTCCAGGCTCCCGTCTTTGAGTCCCTCCGCTAACGCAGAGAGCTCATCTTGCGATAAAAGATTAGCTCGGTTGGTTGCCATACATTTAAATTGTTATTGCATCACAAAGGATGTAAAGAAGACATCCTCAATTCCGCCAAAGTCCTCGTACTCTTCTAGTAGACCGTTCATGGTCTCTTTTAGTTTCGCGGCGAGCTCTTTCCTGAATTCAGGCTTTTTGGTTTCAGCTTCAGTGGTCTGACGCATCACATCAAGCATGGCCGAGCGCAGTGCAAACTCATGCTTTTTAACGTTATCAAACACGCGACTGTCATAGTGAGTCATGAGCGCAATTTGTACGACCATTACTTTTTTGGAGTCCGTGATGTTGGTCATCAACTCTTTGTCGAGTTGCATGTAGTTTTTCTCAAAACGTGTTTCTTCAGGTGCCTCTTTTTTGATCTTTACAGGCGCCTCATCCTTGGCTTTTGTCGCTGCAGCCTCAAGCTCCTCGAGCTTGTCCATGGCGGCGAGTTCTGCTTTTTTCTCGTAATAACCTGAGAACCAAAGTGTTCCAAAGGCAACGCCTATTAAAACTACTACGGCAACCACGGCAACTCCTACGATCAGTAGGATCGGTTTTTTCTTCTTTGGTTCTTCTGCGCCTTCTTCTGCTGCTGCAGCGGGTTCTGCGGGTTTGGCTGTGGCCATTTCAATCTCCTCTTATAACCTATGGGTTAGGCAAAAATATCAAGTTGTGAATCACTATTAGTCGATTTCGTGGTTGTTGAATCGTCAGCTAGGGGAATTTCTTCAGTCGCCGTGGCTTGGGTGTTCAAGGGATTGCTCTGATAGGTGTAGGGTACACCAGAATTTTGACCAGAACTGGAGCCTTGGCCATTCGTTTGGCCCGATCCGACTTGGACAGAGCTTTGTGAAATACCCGATCCTTGAAGCGCATTTCTAAGTTGGTGGCTGTTGGTTTGAATTAAATTTTGAGTTAAGGGGTTATTAGACTGGAAGTTTGCCGCCAATTTACCGTCCTTCATCTCTAGTTGAATGTCCACGATTCCAAGACTTGTAGGCCTTAGCGCAAACTTCATTTTCCACTGGCCTTGAGCAAATTGCTCTTGTAAGCGAGTGGACACTTCATTTGCAAATTTGTTGCTTAATTTCTCGTATGCGCCCGCCATATCGGCTGGCACATTGCCGTTATTTGCCTGTTGGTTTGCGTCTCCACCAAAAGCGTTGCCAGAGTTTGTGCCTGAGCCCGTACCTGAGTTATCCCCGGCCAACCCAAGCGCTGTGCTGTCTGCGCCCATGGAGGTGAGTGCTGTGTTCATATCAATAGAGATACTGGAGCCCTCTGAGCCAGAGTTCAACGCGCCTGAGCTACGACCAGTGCCTTCAAAATGAGCTTGCAACGCTGCTACATCTTCTGGTCTTAGGCTTGCATCCATCACGGAGAGCACTTCAAGGGTACTTGCTGGCGCAGTTTTGTTGGCTGCACCTGTTAAGCCTGCTATACCGGCTAATCCAGCGGTTGCTGCAGATCCCACGCCAGCAGGGCCTGCATTTAAATCAGCCAAAGTCGTTGCAGTCGCATCGTTTTGAATGCCTGTTGCCCCAGGTGCTTGATCAATTTGCACCTGAAGGTTGCTGACCTGACTAAGCACAGAACTAGCCGTTGGCGAGAGTGACCCTAAGGCCTGATCGTTGCCCATAGCATTACTTGAATTGGCTAGACTTGTAGTGTCCGTATTAGTTGTAATGCTGGGGGAATTTGAGTTAGCGTCAAGGCTTGAATTTGTAGATGCAAGGACTGCTCCTGAACCGGCCCCGGACCCAATGATCGCTGCAGTGGAGGCAGAAGTTTGTCCAGCTCCATTGGCGTTAGGACCGGCATTCGCATTTGCTTTGACCGCATCCGCTCCAAAGAGTTGATGAATTTGTGACGCATTCAAGCCCATCCCTTGGGCAAATGAGACCAAGCTTTGTGGGTTGGTGTCGGATTGGTTCGGGGTGATTAGTTGAACTTTATCGCTTAATGACGTCGTTTTAAGATCTTTTTCACTGCCTTTGCCGCTTGCTGATTGATCCGCTTGTGCCTTGAGGGCGATTTGTTGTGCTTGCAGTGCCGCACCTATAGAGGGCAGCACAATTGGTAATGCACCTACCGAACTTGATAGGCCTGCAGTTTTGGAATTATTGTGTTGTGCGTTAGTATTGCCCGGCGCAAGCGCGTCTTGTGCAGAAGACCTCGCAGACGAGGCGTTCATGAGCCAGGCATTGGTGGAGACCGAATCAGCACCTTGGGTTGAAGAAGTTGAACCAGATGAGGTTGAATCCGTGGAGTCAGATGCCGTAGCAGAGGAGTCAAGGGAATCCCCCAGCAAACTCTGATCCTTGTTGAAGGCGTTAAATTTCCTGTGCGCTAAATAGGGATTGGCTTGGGATGTGCTCGTACTTGCGTTTGAGCTTGAAGTGCTAGTGCTATTCCTGGAGCTATTATCGGACTGAGTGTTCTGAGCTGATTGCGTATTCGAATCTGGGTGGGTGCTAGCCAGTCCATGCGCTGGGCCGAATCCGGAAGTGGCATCCGTGGAGCCTGGAGTAGAACCCAAATTGTTAGCGCCGCCCAATGCGTTTTGATTGGCTAAGGCGCTGGTGAGGTTTTGCCAGTTTGAGAATTGACCCGAACTCATCTGCTGCGCCATATAAGTCGCAAAAGCATCTCCCTGCGGAGCGTTCGCATTGGACGTATTCGGGCTAGCAGTTGCGTTTTCAGACAGAATCTGAGCAGGGGCGCTAGGCAAATTAAACAGTGATGAAAGACTCATAGGACTTAAAGCTTTTCAAAATATCAGGATGACTTCCTGTGTAAAGCAAAAATCGTGACCGGCTAGTCTTTGCCGCTTTTGAGATCCTTATAGACCCTACCTTTTTTATTTCTAATGCTTTTGTATTTATTTCAGGCTCATTAGATGAATCAGGATTGCCTTGATTGCAATTTTTGAGGCAAGTTGGAATGGTGAGCGTCGTCTGTTGCCATCAGCTATTTTAAATTGCTGAAGGATTTGACCCAAACTAAGGTTTCCGCTCAGATGTCTAAATAGACTACGGAAAGTACTTGGCACATCGATTGCTTATGTGTTGTACTGGCGCAATATTTGCGTCACAAAAAGAATACTAAACGTTTCAAAAACTGGAAAAAACGGAAATGACAACCTTATCCCTGTCAACGATTCGACAGAACTTGGCGAAATTTGATTACTCCGGCCTGGGCATTCCAGCGCTGGTGTTACTCATTATGGCCATGTTGGTTATCCCTTTGCCGTCCATTATTTTGGATTTCTTCTTCACATTTAATATTGTTTCTAGTCTGGTGATCATCATGATTGCTATTAGTACTAGAAATCCATTGGAATTTTCTTCTTTCCCCTCGGTTTTGCTTTTTGCCACGATGCTGCGCTTGGCGCTGAACGTGGCATCAAGCCGTGTGATCTTGGTAAATGGACACGAAGGTCATGACTCAGCCGGTAAGGTGATTGCAGCTTTTGGTGAATTCGTAATCAGCGGTAACTACGTTGTGGGTTTTATCATTTTTGCTATTTTGATGATCATCAACTTTATTGTGGTAACCAAAGGTGCGGGGCGTGTATCGGAAGTGAACGCTCGCTTTACCTTAGACGCCATGCCTGGTAAACAAATGTCCATTGATGCTGACTTAAATGCAGGTGTGATCGACCAAGCAACTGCAAAAAAACGTCGTGAAGTGCTTTCCCAAGAATCAGACTTCTTTGGATCAATGGACGGTGCATCAAAATTCGTAAGTGGTGACGCGGTTGCGGGTTTGCTAATTTTGATCATCAACGTTGTGGGTGGACTAGCAATAGGAGTGCTTCAACATAACTTGCCCGTTGGTGAAGCGGGTCGACTCTACGTACTTTTAACGATTGGTGATGGACTGGTTGCTCAGATCCCCTCACTTTTATTATCTTTAGCAACTGCCATTATTGTGACTCGCGTGACTACGTCTGAGTCCATGACTGAGCAAGCTAAATCTCAATTCTCTAACCCAGCAGCACTCTTTATCTCCTCCGGTATTTTGATGGCTCTTGGCCTCGTGCCAGGCATGCCTCACTTGATGTTTGTTACGCTCGCCGCAGCAACAGCGGGTATGGGATTGATGGTCATCCGTACTGAAGTCGAACAAGAGGCTTCTGAGGAGGCGGCGACCCAGGCTGCGGCTAAGGTTGAGACGCCCAAAGAACTCGGTTGGGATGATGTCGATCAGGTTGATTTGATTGGTCTTGAGATCGGTTACGGACTAATTCCGCTCGTGAACCCTGATACTGGGGGTGAACTCATGAGCCGTGTTAAGGGTGTTCGCAAGAAACTCTCCGCTGAGCTTGGTTTTCTTGTGCAACCCGTGCGCATTCGTGATGACTTAAATATCAATCCAGATACTTACAACATTGTGCTCAAAGGTGTTGTAAGAGGTAAGGGTGAGATCAAGGTAGGGCGTGAGCTTGCGATCAACCCAGGTCAGGTCTACGGCAAACTACAAGGTATTGACACCAAAGAGCCAGCTTTTGGACTTGAAGCGGTTTGGATTGAGCCCTCACAACGCGATCACGCAAGAACGCTTGGATATACCGTTGTGGATTCCAGCACTGCGATTGCAACGCATTTAAATAAAGTACTGCGTGAAAACGCCTCTGATTTGCTCAGCCACGATGAGGCCCAGCAACTTCTTGATAAATTAGCTGCAAGGTCGCCAAAAATTGTTGAAGACTTGATCCCCGGCAAACTCACACTTGGTGCCTTCACCAAAGTTCTTCAGAACTTACTCTTGGAAGGTGTTTCGATCAGAGATATGCGCACCATCGCTGAGACTCTCTCTGAGATGACGCCAAGGAATACCGATCCAGATCAATTAACTTCAGCGGTGCGTCCAAAACTGGGTCGCATGATCATGCAAAGTTTGGTTGACGATAAAAACAATTTATCCGTCATGACCTTAGATCCAGGTCTTGAGCAGATGATTCACAACATCCTTCAACAAAGCCAGCCCGGTCAGCCCGTTGTGCTTGAGCCTGGATTGGCTGAGGGACTTTTTGCAGCACTCAGAAATGGGTCACGGAAAATGGAAGAGGAAGGTAACCCAGCTGTGCTCGTGGTCTCCCCCATCGTTCGCGGATGGCTCTCTAAAGCAGTTCGCTACAGAGTAAACGACATCACAGTTTTGTCCTATAACGAAATCCCTGACGATCAAGCCGTCAAAGTTGTCCACTCAGTGGATATCCAAAAGAATAACTAACTCACTTACTAATTAATCAACGAGACGTATCATGGAACTCAAACGAATTATTGCTAAAGATACCCGTACCGCTAACGAGAAGGCTATGGCCTTGTACGGCAGCGATGTGCTGATTATTTCTAGTTGCCAAGTGAGGGGCCAAACTGAATTGATCGTGGCAGTTGATATCGATCCTATTCCAGCAGAAGTTGCTGTCAAAGAGGAATTCATTCCTTCCGATTTAACTTACAGCACCAAGAAAAAACCTGGTCAAGTGGTTGAAGATGAGAATGAGTTTGTTCCAGCACACCAAAAGTTAAAAGATAAAAAACCAAAAAGCTTTGATGAAGCCATGGATCAAGCGCTTAAGCAAAATAAACGTGTTGAGCGTGCTGTGCAACCCCAAGCTCAAGTCCAAACACAAGCACCAACTCAAACTATCTCTAAAACAGCGGTCAGTGAGGAAACCTCTGTAAAAGCAAAGCGTACTGAATTTATGGGACCACCCAAACCAGCTGATTGGAAAAAACCAACTGCTCAAAAAGTGAGCTCTGAGAAATCAGTTGCCCAACCGACAACACAGGCTAGAAAAGCTGCACCTCAAACCTCCTCCGTAGAGGAGCTCTCAGCCATTGAAAAAGCCAGAGACGATAGAGAGGTCCTGCGTGGACGAGAGATTGTGGACCTTGTACGTGAGGAACTTGCAACACTCAGAAAAGAATTCAAACTAAGCCAACAACTCGCAATGTGGCAAGGCACCCCTTTGTCTAGGAACCTTCAGCCACTCAGAAATGCATTAAACGAGGCGCCCATTCCTGCTGCCTTAAGAGCGCTATTGATCGATAGCATCCAAAGTTTTGACGAAGTCGAGCCTGCTTTGCAAGAGATCAAGCGACAACTTTGCTCCTCAATTGAGTCCTCCAGCGTGGGTACAGCAGTTCAAGTTCCAAGTGAAGGAGTTCATGTTTTAGCGGGCCCATCAGGTTCTGGCAAAACACTCATGATCGCGCGCTTGGCACAAGAAATCAGCGCAACGATTGGAACGGATCAAATTGCCGTCATCTCTTACAGTGACCTAAGAGCAGGTGCTTGGAATCAGGCGCAACTTCTCAGTGCACAATCGGGAGTGGACTGCTTTAGAGCGAACAATCCAGCAACCTTGAAACTCTTACTCGAAGAGCACGGCAACCGCAAGATCGTTTTCATAGACACCCCTGGTGTTCAAATGGCTGAGCGCATTGGCGAGATCCAAAGCGTTTGCGCACAGGCTCATTTCCACGCAGTGTTGCCCGCTGATGTCTCTTTGACTACGCTGCGTAGAATCTTTAGCGTTCAAAATATTGAATGGCAAAGCCTCATGATTAGTAAGTTAGACGAATCTAGCCAACCCTGGCCATTGATTCAGTGTTTAACAGAGGGTCATGTAAACGTAAGCGTAGCTAGTAAGGGTGAGCGTTTGGGTGACTGGATTCGTCAAGTTAAATCCGAAGATTTAGTTAACCTCGCATTGTCAAACTTGTCATTGAGTCACAATGACGTAATGAAAGATGATAGTCATCAACCAATGGATATGGCTCGTATTGCGCGCCTAGCCTCTCAACTGACAGGGTCAAAGCATGAGTAAACCTAAACATACAGAAGTTATCGGTATCGCAAGCGGTAAAGGCGGCGTGGGTAAAACCACGATCTCCATCAACCTTGCGACTGCCTTGGCCCAAAGCGGGCACAGTGTGATGCTCTTTGACGCTGACTTGGGACTGGCGAACGCGCAAATTGCATTGGGTGCGAGGGCTGAATTTAATTTGAGCCATTTCCTAGCAGGTCAAAAGACTTTGGAGGAAATCATACTCACGACTCGACAAGGTATCAAGCTGATTCCGGGAGCATCTGGCGTCCAAGAACTGGCTGGCTTGTCTCAAATCCAGGCCGCGAGTATTGTGCAAGCTTTTAGTAACTTATCGGGCGAGATTGATTATTTAATCGTTGACGTTGCAGCGGGCATATCCCCGTCAGTGTTGGCTTTCCTAACCGCCTGTCACCGTCGCTTTGTTGTAGTTCAAGATGATCCCTCCTCTATTGCGGATGCATACGGCACGATCAAAGTGATGAGTCAAGAGTTAAAACTTGATGAGATCTACTTACTTCCCAATCACGTCAACTCACAAACCCAGGGTTGGAAGTTGTACCAACGATTGAATGATGTTTGTATGCGGTTTTTGGGCGAATCAATTCACTACTTAACGGCTATTGAATCCGATGAGATGGTTTTGGCTGCGCATAAGAAATACCAATCCGTTATGGAACATGCACCTGGTACAGGTGCAGCAAGAGATTTTCGCCGCTTGGCCGAGTTGTGCACGCAGTTGCGCCCACTTGATCATGCAACTGGTGGTTTACAGTTTTTTATGGAGCGGCTGATTCAAAGCAGTCCGAGTGAAAAATGAGAAATCTCTCCCCCGTACAAATGTATCAACCTGGTCGTCCTAAAGGCGAAGAGCTCGTACTCTCCCACCTTGGACTGGTCAAACGTGTAGCCTTGCACCTCAAAGCACGCGTTCCCGCTTATATGGAACTCGATGAGTTAATACAAGTAGGTATGATTGGGCTCTTGGAGGCGTCTCGTGCTTTTGATCCTGCAAAAGGTGTGGAGTTTGAGAACTTTGCGCACAGTAGGGTACGAGGTGCTATGCTTGATGAGGTTCGAAGGCTATCCTTTTTGCCCAGGTCGGCGGTTGCCTTTAACAAATCACACAACGAAACAGTCAGGGCTTTAGCGTCTGAGTTGGGTCGTGCACCATCGCAATCAGAGATTGCGGATTACATGGGTAAGGATTTAGAAGATTTTCACAAAGAGCGCGGTAAAGCCAGGCTTTTTGAGACCTACTCTATGGAAGTCGTGACAGAGGAGGTTATGGGTATGGCAGATGACCCCATGAACCAACCAGAGGCGATTGTCGAAGAGGCTGAGTTCATGGATGCGGTGACGGAGGCTATTGCTGAGCTCCCAGAGCGTGAGCAACTCGTCATGCAACTCTACTACGTCGAGGAATTAAACTTAAAAGAAATTGGTGAGGTACTAGGCGTTTCTGAATCTCGAGTGAGTCAGATTCTCTCAAGTGTTGTCAAAAAATTAAGGGTCACTCTTCAAATTGAACCTGAGGCATTAGTGGGGTTGGTAAATAGGAGCGCAGCATGAATGGGTTCTTTCAACTCTTGATTGCTTGGGGCGTTTTACTCGTCTTTGTGCTCATGCTCTACATGATTGATAAGCTCAATTTTGTATTCAGTGGTTTTTCACAAACCGAGCTCCCCGAGACTTATACAGACGGCTTGTTTGGAGAACTCTACGGCAAGCCTTTATGGGACGCGATGAGCGGACTGCCCATTCCGGGTATTGACAAGAAATTGGTTGAGAATTTAAAACCTCACTACGAACCCGTTCTTAGGCAACACATTGAGCAAGTCTTTTTAGAGGGCTACAACCACGCCCGTGAAGGAACTTTGGGTGTTCCCTCCAATAACCGTATGATCCCGACTCCGCGAGGTGCCTTGGAATCTTGGTTGCCACTGCATCATTTGACAAGCATTTACGAGGCGGGCTCTGAGTTTTTCAGTAAGCCCGATTCCGATGTCATGCGTATCCAGCAAAATTTAGATCAAATTACATCGATGCTTTATGCACGTGTGGGAATTTCGTTACTAGATCCGTATTCAAGATCGTTGATGATTCACCCCATTGGTGTTGAACGCCCTCACGCAACCAACGCCGCTCAAAGTCCTGATGTGCCTGGGGTGTCAAACGTGTCATTATCAAATACACCAAGTACACCAACTTCACCGGTATCGTCATTTGACTCAGTTGGGTCTCAGCAAGCATCTCCCCCTCAGACGGAGTCGGCGGCTCAACCAAGCCTACAACCAGAGGTTAAAACGCAAGCAGGCGTTGCAAGCCAAGTCCCTAGCGCAGAATCCACGTCCGCAGAATCGACTCCTGCGGGTGACGCCAATGCGACCGGCATTAATCTAGAAGCGAACGAAGGTTTGTTATTGCAACCGAATTTGAACAATTTAAATGTAGACCAGACCTCAACAGTCAAAGCTTAAGCTTGTTGGTTTGCGTAGGGTAGGGGTTCAGGATTTGAATTAAGAAAACAGACTAATTAATACTTTAATGCTATTAATTAGTCTGTTTTTAGAAGTCTAGAGAAAAGGAGATAAGTAAAAAGGGCTTTTTTGTGATTAGTTGGTACTAACTGAACATTTTTCCTCAAGTTCGGTTTTTTACTACCGATTCTGCAGTGGTCAGCGAGAGAAAACCAGGAGTTACTGCAAATGCGTATTAATCACAAAGCCATCGAGAGTTACGGTCAAGTTAAAAATGTCACTGGTGTGGCACAGTCTAACAACGTGGAATTGATCCAAATGTTGTTTGACGGCTTGGTTGAGAGTTTGTCTGCAGCCAAGGGGCACATTCAACACAACTCAATTCCCGAGAAAGGTAAAGCTATTTCTCGTGCAACTAGGATTGTGCTGGGCCTTCAAGGTGCATTGGATTTTGAAAAGGGCGGAGATTTAGCTAACAATTTGAATGATTTGTACAACTACGTAACCCGTCGTTTGTTACACATCAATCTTCGCAATGATTTGGTCGCTTTGGACGAGATTTATGGCATCATCACGGAAATCCGTGAAGCTTGGAAACAAGTTCCTACTTTGGTTCCTGCAACGACAATTCCACCATCAATGATGAATTGATTGGTAGAGGGTTCTGGATAAGAGTTAAGATGAGGAACAGTTCACGGTACAGGTGCACGAGTTGAGTTTTTGAAGGACGAGTAAGCGTTGTCTTTTAAGATTGAATATTTAAGACAAGCTTGAAATATTTAGGAGTTTGCAATGGGACCAGTTGGAATTGTTCTTCTCTTCGTTTTCGTTTTCGGTGGATATATCCTCGACGGCGGAAGCATGGAGCCAATTATTGAAGCGGCTCCGCTTGAGATTTTCATTATTTTCGGTGCCGCTCTTGCCGGAATGATTACGGGTAACAGTACGGTAGTTTTAAAAGGTGCCTTTGGCGGAATGGCTAAAGCGCTTAAAGGCGCCAAATACAAAAAAGACGATTACGTTGCAATTATCTTAGTCGTTGCAAAGATCATGAAGACCCTCAAAGCTGAGGGCGCAGTTGCCCTTGAAGCTCACGTTGAGAGTCCAGAATCAAGCGCAATCTTTGGTGAATTCCCCCCCCTCTTAAACGATCACTCCTTATTGGCAATGATTTGCGATACGGTTCGTTTGATGGTTGTCTCATCAAGTAACTTGAGTCCTTACGCGGTTGAAGATGTGATGGATGCGTCTATCAAGTTACATCATCATAACGAGGCTGCCTGTGCGGACGCGGTGATTACACTTGCCGGCGCCTTACCGGCGCTTGGAATTGTGTCTTGTGTGCTTGGTGTGGTTAAGACCATGGGCGCGATTGATCAACCACCTCCAGTTCTCGGTGCTTTGATTGGTGCGGCTCTTGTGGGTACGTTCCTTGGGGTGTTTATGGCCTACGGTCTCTTTGAGCCCTTGGGTAAACGCCTTGGACAAATCGTTGAAGAAGAGGGCGAGATCTATAAGGTTGTCAAACAAATCATTATTGGCACCATGCACGGCCACCCAGTACCGTTAGTTATTGAGGCAGCTAGGGTTTGTATCAGTCACCACAATCAGCCAACCTTTGGCGAATTATTTGACGGTATGCGAGGCAAATAATAATGGCAACTGATGAGGTAGTACCTAGCGAGGAAGTGCCAGAGGAGCCGCCAGGGGCAGATGCTGCTGCGGATCCCGCAGCTGCTGAAGCTCCTGCAGAGGAGGCAGCAGCGCCGGTCATCGTCATCAAAAAGATCATGGACGGTGGCCACGGTGGTGCTCACGGTGGTGCTTGGAAAATTGCTTTGGCCGACATGATGACCGCCATGATGGCGTTCTTTTTGCTCATGTGGCTTTTGGGCGCTACAAATTCAGACCAGCGCAAAGGTATTGCCGATTACTTCAAACCCAGCTCCCACAGTTTGAATCCCTTTGGTCAACTTGCAGGCTCGAACGGCGTGCTCGGTGGTCGCTCCATTATTGACCCTGACGCGTTCCCCTACGCTGCCCGGCAAACGGGTTTGCTTGAGCGTCTTACCCCTCGTTCTGAGGGTGGACCTAACCCTGATACAGAACCTGGCGAAGAAAACGAGAACCCTGCAGCAGATCCCTCAAACAAGGGCAGCGGTAAGGGTGCGGGCAACGGAAGTGGTAAGGAAGGCTCAGGCAACGGAAACTCGGGCAAGGAAGGCACGGGCGGTGGAAAAGGCTCTCCAGATGATTTGACTGAGGAAGAGAAGCAAGAAATTGCTAAAAAGCAAGACGAGAAGAATTTCAAAAGGCTAGAGACAGAGATTAAACAAAAGCTTGGGGAAAACAAACGCCTTGCACAACTCAAGGACCAAGTTCAGGTCAGTCGCGATAAAGAGGGTTTGAGGGTTGAGATTATTGATAAAGCCGACTTTGCAATGTTCCCAAGTGGTGGCGACGGAATGCAAGGCAAGGCCCAAGATCTAGTTGCAGAGGTCGCTAAAACACTCTCTGGAATACCCAATAAGTTAGCTATTCGCGGGCATACTGACGCCGTACCGTTTAAAGATCCAAATGGAAAGAATAACTGGTCACTCTCTGCGGAGCGGGCTGAGGCTACGCGCCAAGTCTTGAGCAAAAACGGGGTAAGTGAGGACCGGTTTGTAAGGATTGAGGGTGTATCTGATACCGACCCCTTTAACCCTAAAAATCCTCTTGATGCCAGAAACCGACGGATGAGTATTACTGTTCTAAATACAGACCCTAAATAGTGTTCTAGACTTAAATTAGAGGCTGATTACGGCAAGCTAGCAAATTTGCCGAATAGTCAAGTCAGGCAGAGCGTAGTTCGTATTTATTAATCTTCTCGATCAAAGTTGTTCTTTGAAGGTTCAAAAGTTTGGCCGTTCTGGAAACGTTGCCCTGCGCTCGCTCAAGAGCTTGTTCGATAATATTTTTCTCAATCTCAGCCAGCCTGTCTTTCAAAGACATGCCCTCAGGTGGGAGTTGAGGCATACCTTGGGCCAGCATGATAATCGTCTCGATCTCATTTTCTTCTGGCTCGGGTTGATTCTGGAGTTCTAAAAGCACCTCCGGTGGAGGTGTCATTTGAAGCGTTGTCGGCGCTGGCCCCTTAGCCAGCATCTCCGCTTGCATGAGCACCAGGCCCTTGGGTAGTAAATTGGCAGGGATGGCGCGCAGATCAAGTTCTTGAGATGTGTATAAGGTGCTAAACCGGTCCACGACATTACAGAGTTCGCGCACATTACCTGGCCAGTGATAAGCTTCCAATGCAGTCAAAAAATCAGGTTTGAAGGTGATTGGTCTTGCCTCATTGGGGGCGTAGATACGAGCGTAGTGGCTGAGGAGTTCAGCCACATCTTCTGGACGCTCTCTAAGAGGGGGTGTCACCATCGGGAGCACGTTGAGCCTGTAATACAAGTCTTCCCTAAACCGACCTGAAATGATCTCTGCCTCTAAATCGCGGTGTGTTGCGGCAATCACGCGCACGTCCACCTTTACAGCTCTTGTAGACCCGATGGGATCAATGGTTCGTTCTTGTAAAACCCTTAGGAGCTTTACTTGCATATCAAGGGAGAGATCCCCGATTTCATCTAGGAAGATAGTTCCCCCATGAGCAAACTCAAAGCGACCGATACGGTCTGCAACCGCACCTGTGAAAGCGCCTTTTCTGTGGCCAAACAGCTCACTCTCTAATAAATCTTTAGGGATGGCTGCGCAGTTAAGCGGGACAAAGTTTCCAGCAATTCTGGGCGATTGATCATGCAAAGCGCGCGCAAGTAATTCTTTACCCGTGCCGCTTTCACCTGTAATAAGTACAGTGGCGTTTGAGTTAGCCATCGTCGTAATTAAACGTCGAAGGGTCTGTGCGCTCTCGCTCTTACCAATAAAGTTCGCTGTAGATTTCATATTTTTTTTGTACAGCCCCTATTGTGAAGTATGCAGAAGTGTCGATCAAGATAATTGGACCATTTTTATTGAATTTACAGGAAAAATTCACAAAAAAGGTAATCTTCTTGATTAATTTATCTAATTTTTTGAGATTTATTGCAATTCTTACAAAATTAAAGCAAAAGAATTTTAAAGAAGGTTGAGATCAGGCCGATTCCAAGTCTGACGCAATTTTACTTTTGCACAGAGCAGGTGCGCTGCGCCAAACTCTAACTTTTGAGGAACATGACATGAAAACCTACACTTTTAAAACATTGATCGCTGGTATTGCTGTTTTGGCTGTTTTGGCTGGTTGCACAAGTGCACCTAGACGAAGTGCTGAGGCAACTGCTGCACCCGTAGCTCCTCACCCAGTGGCCCAGGCCCGCGAAGCGGGTCCCGCGCCTGCACCCGAGGCTGCTGCCTCCATGATCTCCCCGATGATGGAAAAGCGTGAAACATTTACCGCAACCGGTTACGCTGTAATCAGTGTTCAAAACCATAAAAACCCTGCACAGCAAAGACTACTTGCCATTCGGGCTTCTAAACTAGACGCTTATCGCTCACTCACCGAGCAGGTCTACGGTCAGTATTTAGACGCAACCACAACGGTTGCTGAGATGACGGTCATGAACGATACCTTTCGCACACGTGTAGAGGGTGTGATTTACGGGGCTCAGTTGGTGAGTATTACACCGATTGGTGAAGATACTTATGAAGCTACGATGTCTTTGGATAAAAACGTAGTTCGTGATTTGAGAACTTTGTATTTAAGTCAAATTGCACAACACGCACATTAATCATCAATTTTTGATTCGCGTGATCTTGGTTGTTATAAATTGATTTAAATTAATCTAGGTAATTTGTCATGTTTGCAAACCGTCCTCTATTGAGTCTCCCAAACAAAAGAGTTGTGTCTTTTGCTTGGGGAAGGCTTGGGCTATTAGGCATCATTTGTGCGCTAAACCTGAACGCTCCAGCGCGTGCAGATCTAATGGGGGCAGATGAGCGTTTAGAGGCGATTCGCAACTCCTTGGTGCAAGCCGCGCTTGACGGCCCAACAGAGGTTAAATCTACTCAGTGGCTAGACAAAGACGGCGCGTTGCGTGAAAGCAATTCCTTCACTTCTGGCATGGAGGTGAGGGGGGTGAGAGTGCTCTCTTACGGTCGTGATTTAAAAGATGAACAAGTTGGTGACGGATCTGCTAACGCTCAACTATCGACAGATTCCAAAAAGTCACTGAAGGGCACTGCTTGCAGCAAATCAACTTTTGCTGACAAAATGGCAGTTTGGCACCATATGACGCTAGATATTGTTCTTGCGCCTAATATGACTGGCACGCAAAAATACCGCGCGACTCAGATCCTGCAAGACCTGCGTCGCAATTTACTGCTCTCAAGCGCTCAGTCTCGCCTCGTGCATTTGGGAGACATGACATTGCCGGCGTCAAGGTATGAGCAAGTTTTGGTGGGTAAGGGGGAGGAATATATTCCTTGGCGCGTGCGTTTAACGCTTGGCGTGAGTTCAGAGTCGCTCACGACGGCTCCGACATTTGTGGCCCACTTTGATGTTAACGAGAGAACGCTGCCCGATGTGTTTCTAAGTTATGAACAACTGATCAGCGTTGACTCTCATCCTCAAGATACAACACCAAAGCCTTTATCTCCAATCGTCATGGACGAAGTACATGCTGTGGCACAGGGGTTTATAAAGACTTTAGAGACAAAATTGGCCTGTGCACCGCCTCAGTTTCAAGTGCTTAAAATCCAGTCCGATACGTTCCGTATCAACGGTGGGTACATGTCTGGTTTGAGGGTAGGGGACCGGTTGGTGGTGGCAGATAAGGAGAAAATTCCTAACCACGTACTCGAGCCTGCTGCGTTGGCGAGTATGGCTATGACGCAGGTGACTTCGGTGTCTGGGTATTACGCAGATCTTAAACAAATCGCAGGTCCCAAACTCGCAGGCAACATGAATGCAACGGTGACCGGAGCAGGAACAGTAACGGGGACCAACGCGCAGTGGGTTGCCATTGTTCAGGCCCATTGAATTATTTTTAGGAGAAAAACAATGAACTTCCCCAAATTGATTAAATTTGCATTGCACTCAACATTGGTTGCTAGCTTGGGCTTAACCGCAATACTTACCTCAGCTGCAGTCCATGCGGCTGAGTCGGCTGCCAAGTCATACACAGTTGAGCCAGGGGATACTTTAGATAAAGTCATTCGCAAGTTCTATCCCGGAAGTCCTTTAAAAGTTGAAGTATTGCGCTCCATGATTACAGAGCGCAACAAAGCAGCGTTCACTAAAGGTGAGAGTAAAGTTTTGATGGCTGGGTCAGTCCTTTCTTTGCCAGATCAAATGGAGATGGCAAGTGCTCTTTTAGCCCCAAAGGGGGAGAAATCAGCAGACAAAGGGGAATATAAGGGCGAAAATGGTTTGGGTACAGAGAACGCAAACTTGCACCGTACTTGGGTAAGGTTCCCTTGAGTCGGTAATTGAAACCCAACTTTTTTTATTTGTTTGCATTTATTTGCAAATGGGTGGACGGATTTGTCAACTTGTTTTAAGATGCAAAGCGTAAGCAAGAGTCTTAACCCAAGTTGAATTTTGCATTTGTTTGTGGCTCCTCAGTTCCCTATTTCCTTGGTCTCTTGGTTGCACTCTCACCTTGGTTCTTCCATTAAGCCTTTGGTTTGGAGTGCACTTAGGAAATAATTAACAAGTGTCGTTGGACTAAAGAAATGGTGGCCAACGAACGCTACTTCGCGCTGTAGCTTGGTGCTCGGCCTGTCATAAAGAGGATATTGTGTTCAGTGCCGATAACGTTCTAATTAATTTCATTCGCGCACCTATTGTCCAAATAGACCCTAAATCCATGGGCGTAACTGCGCAAGTAGCCCAAGACCTAGGCTTGTCTGATGGGCAGGTCGTAAAGGCTACCGTTGAAGTAACTGATAACCGCGTGGGTTTAGTGCTTAAAGGGTTTTTAATTGATGCACCTACTTTCAAAATCGATGCGCCAACTTTTAAGATTGACGCACCTTTTTTTAAGATAGATGCTCCTAACTGGTCTGCAGGAAACTTAAAGACTGGCGATACGGTTGAACTCAAAGTAAGTCAAAGTACCAATGGTTGGGTATTGACTCCTAAATCAACAAGCTCAAACACCAGCAATCCTTCTGCGCCAAGTGTGTCTACTGTATCTAACGTGCCTAGCACCTCTAACGCTTCTACTTCGCCGCTAGCTGCTGCTTCTGCAGCCTC
>CAITYM010000073.1 GCA_903896615.1 uncultured Burkholderiales bacterium | reverse complement strand
TGCCTGATGACAGCAGTTTCCAGGCTAATCCGCTCAAAGATCACCTCACCTCCCACCTCAGTGAGTCGTTGGGGATAAACTTTTTGCAACCAAAGACCCAAAAAGGCGGACATTGAAACCCCATAAAATGCAAAGGCGATACATTGTTCATAGACGCCTTGAGGCCAAAGCACACCAGTATGCTGAAAATACAAAGGCAAGCTAATAGCACCCAACACCAGATGCAAACGTTTCCAATCCAAAACAGTCCCAATAGGCAAGACCAAAGTGCGTTTGCGAGCCTTTAGAGATATCAACAAAACTAAGACAACAAACAAAGCATAGCCCGTTACATGCGCAGCAGAACCCAAGTTGTATTTAGCATACCAAGCCCAGTAAGAGATCAATACCCACAGCACCAAAAAGGGTGCAGCGATCCATACGAGTCGGTGTAAGGAATGGTTTTTAATAATATTCATTTTTCAAACCATAGTGCTTGCAGCTTGGATGAGGTGGTGTAAGTCAACCCGCTGTAAAGCACCGTGTGCACATGCACGTTGGCACGAAGGGCCCGAAGGAATTGACTCGCACATATCGCATTTGGTCGCTTTTTGAATTGGCTGATGCGATTGCGGATCGAGGATGGGGACCCCCCGCTGATCGCTGATGGTGACCAAATGAATATTGTCATAAGGACAGGCATTGGCACATGTGCCGCAACCAATGCAGGTCAAGTCATTGATGACCACCGTACCGCCTAAAGTGTTTCTATGAATCGCACCTGTGGGACAACCGATCAAACAAACCGGGTCTACACAATGCATACAGGCATTAGCCACCATCCAATTATCTAATTTCACACCACTGCGGATGAACCTTGGATTTCCATCATGCGCTTCAGCACATGCCACTACGCAATCATCACACCGCACACATTTATTGGTGTCAATTAACATGGTTTGTGTGCCATTGATGAAACGCTCATCCACGGCCCACTCAAGGAATGCATCGCTTGTTAGAGGTCTCGCTGCCGCATCGGCCAATCGGGTTGTTGGCGGTTTTAAGCGAGGAAATACCTTATCGCTTAGTAAGTCATAAGGAATACGCAGTAGTTGGAGATAGCCTACTGCAAACAAGCTGGTCTCGTTAACTTTGCTTTGACCTGTTTTCCACAGTTCGTACAACTCATCTAATCCAAACCACTGACCTTCTCTCAGATAAGTCAAAGTTCGCTCACCATCGCCCATAGTTTGGGTGACACGCCCAAAACCGCCAATGACCAACAAGAGACCATCGGGGTATTCACCTTGACGAGCCACAAGGTGCTCGGCCTCCATAGACTTAGCCTTTTGTGTCTTGAGCTTTTTGAACTCTACATTCCATTCAAAACTACCATAGGTCTCAAATAGCGTTTGGTCCGCAACTTGTTTAAGCGACTCGGAATCCAAACCAGCCATCAAGGGGTGATCTGGCAAACTGGTTTTGAGCAAATTCGCTCGGTAAACGCGTTCAATTTTTTCGCGCCACGCGCTATCGCGTTTTTGAATATCTCTTAGAGCCTGCCAACGCAACTCCAAGACCTGGGAGTTGGATTCGGAATAAACCGTTGCAGTCCTTTTGACGCGTGCCAATGCTGCGATTTCACCAAATAAGGTGCCTTCAGGTAACAATGTTGTTGGATATTCAGGTCGCAAAGCAGGTATGCGACTTGTGTCTTCTCTTGGGTTTACACCGACGCAAAAGATGGCAGTCGGGTCCGGGTAATCCAACAAGGAAGCGGCCTCAACCCGGTCATGTCCCAAGGTCCTGCCCTGACGTGAAGCCGAGTAAAGACGAATGTCTCGAGTTTCAGCGTGTTTAGGCGCTGTCCACATGGCACGCAAAACATTCCAAATACCGCGTTTTTTGATACCAGAACGACCTAACACCTGTTGGGGCAGGCCAGGTTGTAACACCACTCTAACATCACCCGACAAGATCAAGAACGCAGAACTCCCATAATCCCCCTCTCGAACTATGATTTGTCCAGGTTGATAGTTGGTTATCCTGCAATCATTACGCAAAATACCGCGCAGTGATGCAGCAGATGGAAATGCAGATTCGTCGATTGAACTGAACTCAGGTCGGTTGAGCAACCGATCTACATCCTGATCGGTCATTTCTGGATCAAAAGGCGCATCCCATCGCTTGGGACGATCCAGGTGCTGCATTAATTTTTCAACCATTCAACCGCCCTTGAACTGAGATAACAACCCCTAACAAACATGAACGATATGTCAGTGGGTGATCAATGATTTACTTGTAAGTTGACTTAGCTGGCAAAACCGCTTTGACCTTGTCATAAAGGTCTTTGGTTTTGATGGCATCCGATAACTTGCGACCTGCTTCATGGCTGGGCTTATCAAGAAATGCTTTGACTTCAGGCACATCTGCAACCAACTGTAAGGCAGAACGGGCATCTTGCTCTCGTTTCTTTTGCAACTCTGTGTATTTTGGGTGAGTACCGTCTTTAGCGGCTCCAACAGCAGAGACCAACTGAGCAGCTTTACCCACGATGAACATGCGAGCCAACTCAGGCGGCGTCATTTCAGCATTGGTGTTGACATTGGGGGGATAAAAGCGGTGACGGACCACACCTTGCGAGTATTTCACTAATTCAAACTCAGATTCTCCAGGGTGTCCAGCCTCGATCATTTTCTCGAGAATGTCGCCAGCAATTTTGCTCTGAGCCAAACCGTGGCACTGCATGCAGTTAGAAGCAACGTCGTAGGTCATTGAGGGCCAAATCATGCCAGCCTTGGTGGCTTCGGAGATCCGTTTGACCTTGTTAGCCGGCGCTTCTTTGCTAGCTTCCTTAATTCCCTCTCCATAGTTGTTGTGGATTTCGCGCCAACTTGAAGACGCACCATGGCAACTCTCACATGAAGGACCTGTAGCGATTTGAGGCTTGGAGGTCTCTGATGTTTTGGTTTCAGTGTAGTGGCAAGTCACGCAAGTAGCGTTTTGACGCATGTTTTTTTCACCGCCCACTGCAGCCAATATTTTTGCTGCGTCCTCTTTTTTATGGACTTCGTTGAATGATTTGAAATGCTTTGTTTCTTTCCAAACCCCGACCTCTGCTTCATGGCATTCGTCGCATTTTCGAAAACCTTCATTAAAAGCGGCTTGGGCTTGCCCAAAAACACAACAAAGTAGCAAAGCACAAAAAAATTGATATAGTATTTTCATATTCACAAAGCATTAAGCAGTAAGATGGTTTCCTTATAGCAGTATGATAACATTCGATGTGACATAGTACTAAAAAATATCTTCGGAAAATTCAAAAGAATTAGCGGTTCAATTGCTGATAAACCGAATTAACTCGGTTTATCTTTCAACTGCGACTTGACCATGACTGGCCAACCCAAAATAACACTGGCCGGACTGGAAAACACCACCGATTTCAAAAACTGTTGCCTATCCTGCGAAGTGACCTGATGGTCGGATTTCCAGTGTCCCGCATCCCTCCATTCCTGAGCCAAATCCTGATCCAACAATGGACCAAATTCAGGACTGCAACTTGCTGCTATATCGGCCTCGTTCATTAACACCGTGGTCCAATCCAGATCAAACTCAAATACACGACCAGTAATCCGACGGTGATTATCAGGAACAGTAGAGACATCTGTGTGCAATATCAACTGTTTTATACGCTCAGTCTCCTGCTCTGACAAGCCACCGCCCAGCCAAAGGTTACGCACATACGTTAAGCTTCGCTGTTCAATCTCAAAGGGGTGCTTGTTTACGCCCCCTGGGTGCATAAAGTCATGAGACACAGCCGATAAGATAAGTGCTTTTTCCCAAGTATCCACTACTTGACCACTGCGTTGTCGCTCAGCTTTTAATAGGGCCGCCGAGCCACTTAGCACGTCTGCAGTGTGCCATTGGTTATGGTACCTGGGTTCTTGCGCGAGCAATGCCTCGCTTTGCATGCGCTGCGCCACCAACAAGCTAGCTTTTATTAAGGGACATGAACGGGTATCACTACCGTTACCAAAGAGTTCGTAGATGATGCTTTGGGTATGAGCCTCCAAGCTGAACTGTTTTTTTGTTCGACTCGCTCGGAGGGAACGCAGCGAATCGATCCAGAAATCAGTTGCCGTGCTAGCCTGGTCGGTAGAAATAGAAATTTGAAAAGTCCTTATGGTCAAATTTGGGGACAAACATTGCCTAATTCCATGGAGTTTGACAGAAGCTTGGCGAGCTTGTCAATAGAACATTTACTTACTGACTCCTCCAAGGCGTAGGCTCTCATCCCAACCAGAGCATTCAGTCATTAAATATTTTTTACTCTACTTGACAGAAGGTTTCAATTCTATTCTTGAGACCGTAATTAGAGCATTTGGCATAAATGGAAATCACCCCCAGGACTCTCAGCATAAAGGGGCTAAGCCCAACTATCGACACATTAACTTAACACTTAAATACAAAACAAGTGAAGTTCCATTTCTCTTAATATTTCACAATCCAAAGAATTAGAAACCAATGTTATTGAAAATGCATCATCAGGGATTTACCGCACAACTAGCGAGGTAGCACAATCAGAATTTCGACAGTTCGAAACTTATCAATCCGCTCCAATTTCTAAATTCTCAACCCCTAGAAACGACACATATTAAAAGGCATTGGCGACATAAAAAAAGAATAGAGTTAGGGCACTGACAATTAATGAGATAAATGATGAAGCCCAAGGAGCTTACTCTAAGTCATTGCTAGACCACTTTATGCACCTCAATGAAATTGATCTGCCCTGAGGGGATCGAACCCCCGACCCACAACTTAGAATGGCTAGTGCCTTGCCATAAGCTATTGATTTTGTTAGGTTATTTTACCCCTCGTAATAACTGTGTAATGCGAGTCTAAATATTTTCGCTTCTCCACCGCATAATGTTTAGCATTGCTTTACATTTTTCTGCTTATCGTTATGATTGTTAGTTTCAAAAAAGGAAGCTGATTATGGAAGTGGTACTTAGAAAATATGGCAATAGCACCGTTGCAGTTTTACCCCCCGTTTTTTTAAAAGATATCGGACTCATAGCCGGTCAACCCATGTCACTAGAAACAACGAGTGACGGGAAGATAGTTCTTAGTGTTAAAAAAAAATATTCCCTATCAGAATTAATTTCGCAATGCGATTTAAATGCCAAACCACCTAAGGATTTAGAGTTATGGGATAACTGCAAACCGATTGGCCAAGAAGTATGGTGAAAAAATATTTTGATCGCGGCGATATTGTTAGAGTAAGCTTTGAACCCTCAACCGGTCACGAAATGAAAGGTGAGACCAGACTTGGGCTAGTTTTAACGACAAAAGAATCTAACCACTTGGGTGATGTACTCGTTGCACCCATTACTCAAGGCGGTGATTTCTCAAGATTCGCTGGTTTTGCGACTTCACTAACAGGAACAGGGTGTAAAACTCAGGGCGTAGTTTTGATCAACAAAATCCGAATGCTAGATTTAAATGCTAGGCAAGCAAAAAAAATTGAAGTTGTACCCAAAGAAGTTATTCAAGATGCATGGCTAGATTGAACGCTTTATTTGAATAAAAAGCCATTGAATTAAATTGAAAGTATTTTCAAAAAAATACAAGCAAAAATCATAGTTCCTAAAAAGGATATTAAGAAAGGACTAAATGAAACATAAAAAAAATCAAAACTTTGGTTTCGAGTCTAATAAAAATCAAAAAACAGCTCTTCTCAGACCGGTTCACGAAACACCTAACAGCATTTACAAATTTACAGGCTTCTTATCAAATAAAACAAACAAGGCATTAACCATTGATGAAATAAATGATTCAACCCAAAAGGGTTGGTCAAAGTCATAGCGAGACCAGTTGCCGCATCCAAGCGAAATTGGTCTGCCCGGAGGGGATCGAACCCCCGACCCACAGCTTAGAAGGCTGTTGCTCTATCCAACTGAGCTACGGACAGATTGATTTAATATAAAACAATCAACAGTTAATTGTTGAGTTTTAGCGATATTGGTGATGGTATATTCTAAACGACTTTTGTACTCGCTATTCGTAGTATTGCTCCTCAATATCAAAATTCAACTATTTTGATGGGCTTCAATCCGCAACGCTCAAAACTTTCAATATCTTTATCTCACAATGAATAAACGTAAGTTTCTTAGTCAATTTGGGCTTTGTACGCTCCCCCTTATTGCTAGATCTGTAAGTGCCCAGCAAACATTATTAAGCCCTGAAACGGAGTTTCTATCTCAATATATGGCCCGGGCTGCTCGCAGTGAATTTCCCCAAGAAGCACAAGAACAGACCAAACTTCACCTCTTAGACACTTATGCCGCCATCATCTCCGGCTCACAGTTGCTACCAGGCAAATCAGCCGTATCCTATGTACAGAAATACGCGCCTAAAGGGAAATGCACCGTGATAGGGACTCGCTATTTGGCTTCTGCTGCGGACGCGTCATTAGCCAATGGAGTAATGGCTCACTCTGATGAAACAGATGATTCGCATAATAAGTCTCGCTCACATCCTGGTTGCTCGGTTGTCCCTGCAGCAACTGCGAGTGGAGAAATTTTCAATATCTCAGGGAAACATCTTTTAAGATCAATTGCTCTTGGTTACGACATTGGTACTCGAGTTGTGATGGCAATGGGAGGTCCAGATTTCAGCTACACAAGCCACAAAAGTTCACACAGTATTGCAGGTGTATTTGGCGCCGCGAGTGCAGCTAGTTGCGCTGCACAACTGAGCGCTCAGCAAATGCGCTGGGTAATGGATTACACAGCGCAACAATCCTCGGGCATTTATGCATGGGGCAGAGATACCGACCATATTGAAAAGGCGTTTGTTTTTGCTGGAATGCCCGCAAAAAACGGGGTTACTTCTGCACTTTTGGTGGAAAACGGTTGGAACGGTATTGACGATATTTTCAGCGGCTCAGATAACTTCTTTGAAGCATATGCACCCCTTGCCAATAAACAATTATTGATAGATCAACTGGGCGAGCGCTATGAAATAACACAGACGGACATCAAAAAATGGACAGTCGGCTCACCCATACAAGGACCTCTAGATGCACTTGAGTTGATTCGCAAAAAAAATGCATTTGATATCAACTCAGTACAAAAAGTCTTTGTCCACCTGGAGCCTTCTACTGCAAAAGTAGTTTCCAATCGAGATATCCCAGATATTTGCCTGCAACATATGATTGCGGTCATGCTCTTAGACGGCACAGCCTCCTTCAAGGCTGCGCATGATTTTCAACGCATGAAAGACCCCCAAGTTCTAGAACAAAGAAACAAAGTCGAGCTTATCTTTGATGATGATTTAAAGCAATATATGCCCGTTCGAGTTGCAATAGTTGAAGTGGCTTTAAAAGACGGTACTCGCTATTTTGAACGCGTAGAGGCCGTAAGGGGAACACCAAGAAATCCAATGAGTCGCAAAGAAGTAGCCGATAAGGCAATTGATCTTATTGGGCCCGTCTTAGGCAGCTTACAGGCAAAAGACCTTGTACGATTAGTGTTCAAGCTTGAGGAGCAAGCAAATCTAAGCAACTTGACTCATCTACTCAGAAAAAATACCTAGAGAAAATTAGAAGTTGCTTACCTAGACGATTTAACTTTGACTAGCCCTTTTGCGAAGTTCGAATTTTTGAATTTTTCCAGTTGATGTCTTTGGAATAGCTTCAAACCTAATATCTCTAGGCACTTTGTAACCAGCGAGCAGTGACTTGCAGTGTGTAATTAGCTCTTCTGCTGTAATCTTTGCATCAGGCCTTAACTCGACATAGGCAAGCGGTGACTCTCCCCATTTCTCATCCTCTTTAGCAACCACCGCACACGTCATTACAGCAGGATGTCTGTACAAAGCGTCCTCGACTTCAAGGGAACTGATATTCTCTCCTCCAGAAATAATGATGTCTTTACTTCTGTCTTTAATCTTTAAATATCTATCGGACTCCATCACAGCCAAATCCCCTGTGTGGAACCAACCACCTTCAAACGCCTTTGCCGTTGAGCTGGGATTTTTCAGGTAGCCCTTCATGACAATATTACCCCTGAACATAATCTCACCCATGGTCTCACTATCGGGGGGAAGTTCTTTCATGGTATCCGGGTTCATTAAAGTCATCCCCTCCTCTAACATATAGCGCACGCCTTGACGGGCATTCAAACGAGTTTGCTCTGACAAACTCTCGTTTGCCCAAGACGTACGTTTAACAGCTACAGCAGCAGGACCATAAACTTCTGTTAGCCCGTAGACATGGACCAACTCAAACCCGATTTTGCTCATCCCTTCTATCATAGCTGCGGGCGGAGCAGCCCCAGCCACCATGGCTTTCACTTTATGTGTAATTCCACTCAAAAGCTCAGGCTTAGCGGAGATCAGTAGGTTATGAACAATTGGTGCGGCGCAGTAGTGATCTACTTTATATTTAGCTATAGCTGTCAATATAGAGGGCGCATCAACGCGTCTTAAACAGACGTGCGTTCCACCCAACAACGCAATTGTCCACGGGAAACACCACCCATTGCAGTGAAACATGGGTAGTGTCCACAAATAGACTGGAAACTCTGGCATATGCCATGTCAGCGCTTGACATGTTGCATTGAGGTATGCCCCGCGGTGATGAGTGACAACACCCTTAGGATCGCCTGTGGTTCCGGATGTGTAACTCACGGCAATTGCGTCCCACTCATCATCTGGCCCCTTTAAGAGACTGATCGGCTCACAAGAGTGAATCCATGACTCATACTCATATTTACCCAATCGTTCACCTGAACCAGAATACTCCGAATCATCAACATCAATAACAATTAACTCGCGGTTGTACTCATTTTTGAGCATCTTCAGTGCTGAGGCAATTGTTGAGGAAAATTCTTTATCAGTAATCAATACCTTAGCTTCGCAGTGATTCATCTGCCAAGCTAGTAAGTGTGCATCAAGCCTTGTATTCAATGTATTGAGCACAGCATTTATCGCTGGAACAGCATAATGCGCCTCTACCATTTCAGGGGTATTAGAGAGCATCACGCTCACAGCATCCCCTTTGCCTATTCCCAAACTAAGTAACGCATTGGCAAGTCTAGCTGAGCGGTCTCGAACTTGTGCCCAGGTATAGGTTCGGCTCCCGTGTATTGTCGCTACCAAATCCCCAAACACCTCTGCACTTCTCTCTACAAAGCTCACTGGGGACAGGGGTACATAGTTTGCACTGTTTTTGCCTAAATCTTGGTCGAAAATGGAGATCGCCATGCTTGAAAACCTTTAAAACACCTTGATGACATACAGCCCCTGGGGCTTGGGCTAATAGCTAATGAGCCCAAACTTCAATGAGCGCTAAATGGAGACCAATTTATTTTATCCCCCTACTCTTTGTAGGACTACTGGGTTTATACGGGAGTCGGTTACTTTTAAAAAAAGATTGATATAAATCAAAGGACGAAAAAAAACCACCCATAAGAGAGTGGCTTAATCAACAGTGATCAGAAAGTTTTTGGTCGGGGCGGTGGGATTCGAACTCACGACCCTCTGGTCCCAAACCAGATGCGCTACCAGGCTGCGCTACGCCCCGACATGTGCATATTCTAACCTGAGGTAGACCCTAAGTTAAGCTCTCTGTCATAAAAAACTCTATTTAGTACTCAATAATCTAAGAATTTAGGGCACATTTAACACTTTGAATTGCAAAATCAGAGCCATCATGGAATAACACTATGAATTAAATGCTTTTTTTCAAGCAAAATGCTAACAATCTTTGACCGGTATGAATGCTATTCATGTCAACAAATAATCTTTTTAAAAAAACTGAGATGCAAAACCCCATTACGTCATTACACGAATTTAATCGCTTGTGCGCACTTAGCTGGTTCAGGCCTTACTTGATCAAGCAGATTCTTTTCGTTGCACCCCTGCTTTTTTTGTTAACTATCAACCCCGCTAAAGCCGGCAAAACACTAGACTCTATCCGTCAAAAGGACCAGATTAATTGCGGCGTAAACACAGGTTTGGCTGGATTTGCACAAGCCGATGGACAAGGCAAGTGGAGCGGCTTGGATGTGGACATTTGCAAAGCCGTTGCTGCAGCGGTCTTAGGTAACCCTGAGAAAGTCCGCTATACCCCCTTGTCTGCGCCCCAACGGTTCACAGCATTGCAGTCTGGAGAAGTCGATATTTTGTCTCGCAACACAACCTTCACACTGACCCGCGATGCCTCATTGGGCCTAAGCCAAACAGTTGTAACTTTTTATGACGGTCAAGGATTTATGACCCCCACCAACCTGGGTATCAAAAACCTCAAACAACTGAAGGGTTTAACGGTTTGTGCTCAGTCGGGCACTACGACTGAGAAAAATTTAACAGACTTCTCCAAGACCAATAAGCTAGATATCAAACCAATTGTTTTTGAGAAAATTGAAGCTGCAAATGCAGCCTACTTTGCAGGTCGTTGCAAAGCTTACACCACCGACGTATCTGGGCTTGCTTCCATACGGTCTAAGGAGGCGAAAAACCCCAAAGATCATGTCATTTTGACTGAGCTCATTTCAAAAGAGCCGATGGGCCCTATGATTAGACGCGGAGATGATGAATGGTTATCGATTGTTAAGTGGGTTATTTATGCGCTCATGGAGGCTGAGGAGTACGGCATAACCTCTACAAATGTAGATCAATTAAAAGCCAATAGTACTGACCCCAAAATAATGCGAATGCTTGGCAAATCAGAGGATACAGGTAAGCTCCTTGGTTTAGATAGGGAATGGTTATCTAGAGCTATTGCCAGTACAGGCAATTACGGAGAAATATTTGAACGTAATGTGGGAGAGAAAACCGCCCTTGGCCTTAAAAGAGGGTTAAACGCGCAGTGGGACAAAGGCGGATTAATGTATGCAATGCCAATCCGCTAAGCAATCCCAAGAGTTCCATCAAAGTACCCTACCCCTCGTTCACACAAAATCCTAATTTAAAAGTCAATGCAAATTAAAGCTTCTGTGCATAAGCATGCCACATCCAATAGAGCGAAAATTTACCAAGTATTAATGCTAGGGTTGATATTTTTAACGCTTGGTTTAATCGTTTATAACACCTTAACCAATATGCATCAACGCGGTATTCAGGGAGGCTTTGGCTTTTTGCTAGATCCTGCAGGCTTTGATATCAGCGAATCTTGGATACCTTTTGAGTCCAGTAATTCCTATGCAATGGCGTTTTCTGTTGGTCTGGTCAACACTCTGAGGGTGTGTGCTTTGTCGATTATTACCTGCACCGCATTGGGAATACTACTTGGCTTGGGCAGAATAAGTCCTAATCCACTCATCAGGTTTGGCTGTCAAGTTTATGTTGAGATTTTTAGAAACATCCCCTTACTCATACAACTATTGATCTGGTATGTCCTAATAGTTGAGTCCTTACCTGATACCCAAAGTCCAATTCACTTTTACTTTTGGGACTATCATTTTTACCTCAGCAAAGAAGGACTAAGCGTTCCTTGGTTCACCTCTGAGCCCGGTAAATTATTTCAATCAGCATCGTTTGTTGATGGCAATTTGTCGGGCGGAGCCACGCTCAGTCCAGAGTTTATGGCTTTGTACACAGGACTTAGCCTGTACACCAGTGCCTTTGCAAGTGAAGTTGTGAGAGCAGGACTTTTATCTGTCGACAAAGGACAAATTGAAGCTGGCCTTAGTTTAGGGCTCAAGCGTTGGCAAATCACACGTCTGATCATTCTCCCCAAAGCACTGCGGGTGATTATCCCCCCAATGGCCAATCAGTATTTAAATCTAATTAAGAACTCCTCCCTTGCTGTCGCAATTGGATACCCTGACCTCGTTAACATTTCCAACACTACGCTCAACCAAACCGGTCACGCAGTGGAGTGCGTATTGATTATTATGTTAATTTACTTAGCTATTTCATTGATCACATCGAATTTAATGAATGCTTATAACAAAAGGGTGATGTTGCGTGGATAAGGAAGCCAAAATGCAAGCACCGAGTGCCCAAAAAAGACCAACTTCTGAATTTGGTTTCATAAAGTCATGGTTAAAGCCGCTCTTTGGCTCACCCTTTAATGCGCTTTGCTCTATCGCTTTTATATGGATCTTGATTCAAATACTCCCCCCTTTAATTAGCTGGGGATATACGAACGCAGTATTTGCCGCTGACCCACAGGCTTGCCAAGACGCAAGGGGTGTAGGTGCTTGCTGGGGTTTGATAAAGGCTAAGTCCTCTGTTATTCTTTGGGGAAGGTACCCCTTTGCTCAACAGTGGCGGGTTCAACTCTCAACAGTACTCCTACTCCTGCTCATATTTAGAAGCTCAATCCTAGCAACTACCACTGGGCTGCGTAAAACGATGTTTTTAGAATGGGGAGCTGTTTTAATATTCATCTTTGTTTTAATGAGCGGGTACTTAGGTCCGTTTGAATTTTTAAGATCTAGCGCTCTTAACTCCACTCTTTCAGCACCGTTTATTGTGGTGCCAACTGATCTGTGGGGAGGACTTCCACTCACACTTTTACTTAGCTTTATTTGCATTGTTTTAGCCACCCCCTTGGCGCTTTTACTTGCTTTGGCTAGGACCAGTGATATGCCGCTTTTTAAAGTCATCAGTAAAACTTACATCGAAGTCATCAGAGGTGTTCCGCTTATCAGCGTACTTTTTATGGCAAGTTATATGTTCCCCCTTCTACTACCCAGTGGGTACTCCCCGGATGTGTTGTTACGCGTAATTTTAGGAATTAGTTTATTTGCCGCAGCCTACCTAGCAGAGATCGTACGTGCTGGCATTCAAACCATACCAAAATCACAATCCGAGGCAGCAAGCTCAATTGGCTTTGGCTATTGGCACACACAGTACCTAATTATCCTGCCGCAGGCTATCAAAGTAGTCATTCCAGGGATTATGAATAGCTTCATATCCATCTTTAAAGACACATCGCTCATCACCATTGTGAGCCTTTACGAACTGACCGGCTCACTCACTCTTGCCATGAGCGGGGATGCGCTTTGGTTGCCCTATAAATTTGAAGGGTACTTATTTATAACCTTTATCTATTTTGTTTTTTGCTTTGCAATGTCTCGCTATAGTCTTTGGATTGAGCGCAGATTAAAGCGAGCGTAAAAAATATTAATATCGTCGCACCTAAACTTTTACAATTTAGCCCTCTAGCCCTCCCCCACATCTAATCAGCAATCATTACCCATGAATACGCAAGCCCCCGTTATAGAGTTTGAGTTGATCAATAAATGGTACGAAAATTACCACGTACTAAGGGACGTTTCTCTTGACGTACAAAAGGGAGAACGCATCGTCATTTGCGGTCCCTCAGGATCTGGGAAATCGAGCCTTATTCGCTGCGTAAATGGACTTGAGCCCTACCAAGGCGGTCATCTAAGAGTACTGGGGCGTGAGTTAACAGATGACCCTAAGACCGTGCAAGCGATCCGCCACTCAGTTGGAATGGTATTTCAACAGTTCAATCTTTTCCCTCACCTAAGTGTTCTAGAGAACTTAACGCTTGCGCCTATTTGGGTTGAGAAACTATCCCCCACTGAAGCCAAAGAGCGTGCAATGGCACAACTTGCCCGTGTTCGAATTGCAGAACAAGCAGATAAATATCCACAACAACTCTCGGGTGGACAGCAGCAACGTGTTGCTATCGCAAGGGCCTTATGCCTTAAACCCGAGATCATGCTCTTTGATGAGCCGACTTCGGCCTTAGATCCAGAGATGGTGGGTGAGGTCTTAAGAGTCATGACTGAGCTTGCCAAAGAGGGCATGACCATGCTGTGCGTAACACATGAAATGGGTTTTGCACGATCGGTTGCTGACCGTGTGATTTTTATGGACAAAGGGGAAATTGTTGAGCAAAATACGCCTCAAGCATTTTTTGATTCTCCTCAAATGCCAAGAACTCAAGAGTTTCTAAAGAAAGTTCATTAAACTTAAGCTTTTTTTAAACACATTAAAAAGTAAAAGTTTTAGCACCCAGTTATCATTCGGATCTCAAATGAGTCAATACCTAGTTTCAAATTTATGAGTCATTCAAAACGTACACAAGTCGCCATCATAGGCGCGGGCCCCTCTGGACTTTTGCTGGGTGCGCTCCTTCATAGAGCTGGCATAGATAACATCATTCTCGAGCGTCAAACGCCTGACTATGTTTTATCAAGAATTAGGGCGGGTATCTTGGAGCAAGTGAGCGTTGACTTATTGCACGAAGCGGGTGTTGGCCAAGGTGTTAGTTCAGGCGGGACAGTGCACCATAGTATTGAGCTGGTATTTGCTAACAAACGCCATCCCATCGACGTCACCAGGTTAACCGATGGGAAAGTGGTTACAGCTTACGGCCAGACCGAAGTCACCAAAGACTTAATGGAGCACAGAACCTTAAAAGGTTTGCAGACTATTTATGAGGCGCAAGACGTTGCTCTTCATAACTTTGATAGCAAGCACCCCAGCATTACATACAAAGTGGGGGGCACTACACACACCCTTCAGGCTGACTTTATAGCTGGGTGCGACGGGTTTCACGGTGTAAGTAGGGCTAGTTTACCCAGTGGTGCCGTGCGTGAATATGAAAAAGTTTACCCATTCGGTTGGCTAGGAATCCTTGCAGATGTGCCCCCAGTCTCACCCCATGCGATTGTCTATGCCAACAGTGAACGTGGCTTTGCCCTATGCTCCATGCGCAGCATGACTCGCAGTCGATATTATGTGCAGTGCCCCATCGATGATAAAGTAGAAGACTGGAGTGACGAGCGCTTTTGGAATGAGCTTAAGAGCAGGTTAGATCCAGAACTTGCGGGAAAAATAATCACCGGCCCATCGATTGAGAAAAGTATTGCCCCGTTGCGCAGTTTTGTGGCTGAACCGATGCGATTTGGCAGCTTATTCCTGGCCGGCGACGCTGCCCATATCGTTCCCCCAACGGGAGCCAAGGGCTTGAACTTGGCTTCAACCGACGTTAAGTATTTGAGTAGTGCATTTATAGAATTTTTCAAGGAAAATAGCTCTGCTGGTATTGATAATTACTCAGCCCGATGTTTAAAACGAATTTGGCGAGCTGAACGTTTTTCTTGGTGGCTCACTACGCTGATGCATAGATTCCCAGACACAGAGGGATTTGGACAAAAAGTGCAAGAAGCCGAACTTGATTACTTGGTGCACAGCGAAGCACTGTCTAAATCGCTGGCAGAGAACTATGTAGGTTTACCGCTCAACTTTGGTGAACACGCCTAATTAATTTAACTTATTTTTTTGATCTCAACCCAGAACGGGCTGAACTTTGAGTCTTCTGCTTGGGTGCTGATACGCTCTTAATTTTAGCGCCCGACTCCCGTGGTGGCAATCCAGTGTGCTGAGTTAGAGCCTGTCCACTTTTAATATTGGATTGAGTACCTGATCTCGAAGCAGGAGTGCTATTTGAGCGTCTTGCGCTTTCGTATCCCCCTGTGCCTAGAGGCTGATAAGTTGGAATGAGGTGCTGACGACCATTTCCAATAAGATCACTACGGCCCATGGTTTTTAATGCCTCTCTAAGCAGAGGCCAATTTTTGGGGTCGTGCCAACGAAGAAAAGCTTTATGAAGCCGTCTTCGTTTCTCACCCCTTACGATATCAACAGATTCACTGAGACTTGAGATCTTGCGAAGCGGATTCTTAGATGAGTGATACATTGCCGTTGCAGTGGCCATCGGACTTGGATAAAAAGTCTGGACTTGATCTGCTCTAAAGTTATTCCTTTTAAGCCAAATCGCCAGGTTCATCATATCTTCATCCTTGGTCCCAGGATGTGCTGCAATGAAGTAAGGAACTAAAAACTGTTTCTTACCCGCCTCGAGACTATATTTATCAAACATCTGCTTAAAGCGGTCATAGCTTCCAATCCCTGGTTTCATCATCATGGACAAGGGCCCACCTTCTGTATGCTCTGGAGCTATCTTTAAATAACCACCCACATGGTGTGTAACTAACTCTTTCACATATTCGGGACTCTCGACAGCTAAGTCATAACGAAGCCCAGAGCCAATCAAAATTTTCTTTATTCCTTTTAGGCTTCGCGCTCTGCGGTATAACTTTATCAAAGGTCCATGATTTGTATTCAAATTGGAGCAAATACCTGGATATACACAACTGGGCTTTCTGCAAGCACTCTCGATTTCAGGGCTTTTACAACCAATTCGGTACATATTAGCAGTTGGTCCACCTAAATCACTGACTACGCCTGTAAATCCCTTGACCTTGTCTCTAATGTCCTCGATCTCACGAATAATCGAGTCCTCACTTCTGCTTTGAATAATTCGTCCTTCATGCTCCGTAATTGAGCAAAAGGTACATCCACCAAAACACCCCCTCATGATGTTGACCGAAAATCGAATCATCTCCCAGGCTGGAATCTTGGTCTGTGCGTCATGTGAACCATTCGCATCTGCGTAACTAGGATGAGGACTTCTCGCATAAGGGAGATCAAAAACATGATCCATCTCTTGCGTAGTAAGGGGTATTGGAGGCGGCGTAAGCCAGACATCTTTTGCAGTATGACCGTCCCCGTGCGCTTGAACTAAAGCGCGCGCATTACCGGGGTTTGTCTCTAAATGCAGTACCCTGTTTGCGTGGGCATATAAAACAGGATCACTCTTAACCTGCTCGTAGCTTGGCAGTCTAATCACTGTCAGGTCTTTTGGCAGTTTAGCTATTTTTTTCTTGAGAATACTTTGTGCAGACTCGTGGAATTTAATGGGAACGCTATTGTTTGAGGCACCTTGGGTTTTTGCATCTTTATCACCTGAAGTCTCTTTAACGCAAGTCTCGCCCTGCTCTTGTGCCTGCTCGCTTATCATCAGATAGGGATTAGTATGCGCGTCAACTCGTCCGGGTTGATCGATTCGAGTGGAATCAATCTCTGTCCAACCCTCAGGCGTGGATCTGCGTAAAAAGGCGGTTCCTCTTACATCGGTGATCGAGTGTATGGATTCATTGGCAGCCAACCTGTGGGCAACCTCAACGATAGCTCGCTCAGCATTACCGTACATGAGCAAATCACACTTGCTGTCGACAACGATGGACCTGCGAACCTTGTCTTGCCAGTAATCGTAATGGGCGATTCTTCTGAGTGATCCTTCAATACCGCCCAAAATAATGGGTACTTCTGGATACGCTTCCCTGCAACGTTGGCTATATACCAAGGCACTTCTATCGGGTCGCTTTCCCCCTACTCCACCGGGCGTGTAAGCATCATCACTTCTGATCTTACGGTCCGCAGTGTACCGGTTGATCATGGAGTCCATATTGCCTGCGGTTACACCAAAAAAAAGATTAGGCTTACCCAGTACCTTATACGGATCAGCGCTTTGCCAATCCGGTTGAGAGATGATGCCGACCCTAAACCCTTGATCCTCCAGTAATCGACCAATGATGGCCATTCCGAAACTAGGATGGTCTACGTATGCATCCCCTGTGACCACGATGATGTCGCACGAATCCCAACCGAGCAAATCCATTTCTGCCCGGGACATAGGCAAAAATGCGGCTTTGCCAAATCGAGTTGCCCAATATTTTTTGTAACTGGTTATCGGCTTGGCTAAACGCTCAAAATAGGAGACATCGATGGGTGAATTCATGGATTCGCTGGTCGGGATTAACCCTATTCTAATGCCCCAACCATTTTGCATTCTCCTAAGAGGGTTATTTAAGAATGGATTTCAAAACTGAGGTTTCTTAATTTATGACCTATAAGTGGCTTTAACGAGGTGTTAAGTTGAACATACAGCGCCTCCCCTAAGGAGTGATTAATTGGCAAACAGTTAAAATGGGGGCATAGAGAGCGCCAGTGTCTCTTGAGTACGACTTCTAGTTTGAAACTATGAAATATTAAATAATTACGAATTATTCCAACAACACCATTTACCCCTCTTTGATGCATGTCAAACCTTACGCCTAATAATTTGTCCGATCTGCAGCACTTCGCTTCGGCAAGAGCCCATCACGGACCTAAATCTAGGACTGATTTATTCTTGTCTTTTACGATCTTAGCGCTCCAGGGATTTGGGGGTGTACTTGCAGTTGTACAAAGGGAATTGGTCGAGAAAAAGAAATGGTTAACCAATGAGGAGTTTGTTGAACAGTGGTCTGTTGCACAGATACTCCCTGGCCCAAATGTGATTAATTTAGGAGTCATGATTGGTCAACGCACCTTCGGGCCTAGCGGTGCAGTCACTGCATTGGCCGGGCTTTTAGCCGTACCTCTACTTCTATTGCTTCTTTTGGCTGCTGTTTACAGTGGAATATCCGATCTAGCATGGGTACAGAGCGCGCTCAAGGGAATGAACTCTGTGGTATCTGGTTTAATCATCGCAACGGCATTGAAGATGGCAAGTACTCTTTCAAAAAATCCACTTGGTATTTTTCTCAGCGCTGTGCTGGCAGTATTTACATTTAGCGCAGTTGCACTCATGCATGTACCTTTGCTTTACGTCATATTGATACTAGGAGGTGTGTCTTGCATTTGCGCCTACCGTAAAACCATTACCCAAGACCTTGCTGCCCAATCTGCGATCAGCACAAAGGAGGGTACATGAACGCATTAGAAACAATTAATACGATCGCAATGACAGCCATCGACTGGGTTCATTTGTTTATGCATTTTTGCGTTCTCTCCTTCTTAGCCATTGGGGGGGCTATCTCAACAGCGCCAGATATGCATCGATACCTTGTAGTTGAAAACCACCTCCTTAGTGATGCTCAATTTAGCACGTCAATCACTTTGGCTCAAGTAGCCCCAGGTCCTAATGTGCTCTTTGTCTCATTGATGGGCTGGAACATTGGACTTAATAGCGCTGGCGGCATTCACGCAGGTTGGACCGCGTGGGCGTGGGGGCTATTTGGTGCTGTGCTGTGTGTGTTCGCAATGGTTCTACCCTCCTCTGTAATGATGTACAAGGTCGCACAGTGGGGACACAAAAACAGTCAACGTCCTGTTGTTCGAGCTTTTAAGTCTGGACTTGCTCCGATAGTGATTGGCCTGATGATGTCAACAGGTTGGCTACTCCAAAAGGGGCAGCACCTAGACTCCTCAAGTGGCGCATTGATCGCGTCTTGGGGACTCACCATTTTGTCAGCCCTTTTGGTCTGGAAAACAAGAATTCACTTGTTATGGCTACTGGCCTTAGGCGCTCTATTAGGTGCTTTGGGGATTGTGTAAGACATTAAACCAAACTATACCAAGAACTGATTTGCGAATGCCAGTTAATCAAACGAGCCGCCTTGCTGGATAGATCTCAAGGACTTGAGTTGGGAACGTTTAGACTTCAGTTGAAGTCTTTTCTTAACTGAGGATTTAGTGGGCTTGGTGGGACGTCTTAGTTTAGGTGGGAACGTAACGTGCGCAACCAATTCCTGAAGTCTCAAAATAGCCTTAGCGCGGTTACGCTCAAGTGAGCTGTATTCTTGAGCCTTAATAATCACGACCCCCTCAGCATTTATCCGGCGATCACGAAGCGCTAAAAGCCGCGTTTTAATCTCATTTGGTAAAGTGGATGAATTGATGTCAAAGCGTAAATGAACTGCGTTAGATACCTTATTGATATTTTGCCCACCCGCACCTTGAGCTCTAACGGCAGTTATCTCAATTTCATTTAAATCGATCGACAATCGGTGTTGGAGTAGCGTCATTGGAGCAGTCAGAATTTAACCTGCTTGGTAGCAGTCCATTACGGATAGCGTACCATATCGATATCGTTGCGCTTTCGCCGGAATATCTCCTTAAACTGAAACGGGTGTCTTACTCAGTCAAACTGATAGATAAAGATAATTGACATCCTCCCCTGCCTAAAGGCAGGGGATTCCTACCGCGCTAAACATGAGTTACCTCACGCCTAGTCGCCTCGGTGAGTTCCTGCTTCACAGAGGCTGGTTTCGTCTTACGCTTACGCGCAAGGCCAGAGCCTTCC
>CAITYM010000072.1 GCA_903896615.1 uncultured Burkholderiales bacterium | reverse complement strand
CTTGTTCGTGATAGCAGTGTGTCTTAGTGAATAAAGGGTTCGTTTTTGTCCGTGTGTACCCATCTCAACGCCTGCTTCACTTGCAACTTTCTTGAAATAACGCTCCATAAGCACCATTGCTGCAAGTCGGTCTTCAATCTCTGGAAGAAATAGATAATTATTTGGGGCATCTAAGCCGCGTTTGTGAAAATAGTTCCTTAGTTGTTCGTAAATATGTACGGCCGCAGGCAAAGTAATTATTTGTCCTTTATGGCGTTTTGTCTCAGGCAAGCCTAGTCGTAAATAAGCATGCTTAGATTTAACTACTTCAACATGTCTGTGCATGATGTATTTAATATCCGAGGGGCGTACGAAGCTGTTCACCATAAAGCGAATCAGCCAAACAAATTCATAAGGTATGTTGGGGAGTTCAGCGTAGATGCCGTGGCGGGTGTTGCGGTGAGTTGTTTTTATCGGTATTGCTGGTAGAGCGCGAAGTTGTTGCGCTTGCCTGAGCAGCATTTTGTATTCAGTGGGCGTAAATCCCCCTCTGGACTGCGAGGTGCGCTTCACGACCGGAAAATCTGGTGTGTCAGATCTCCATCCCTTGTTTTTCGCAAGGGTAAGTAATTTTCTAAGCGTGGTCAGGTATTGAACGATCGTGATGGGCTTTAATTGAGTAGCTTTTAGGTGTTCCCAAAACGCATGAATCTGAACATCACTAATTTCCTCAATCGGTGCTTGATTAAAAAAAGGGATAATTTTTTTTCTAAGTTGTCCGGTTATAACTTCAGTGTAGAGCTCAGATATTTCCCCTCTAATGGCTCGCCCCTTTTCTTGTTCGACTAATAAAGCGGCTAAATACTCAACTTTATGCGTATTAGATAACTCTTGAACTACTTTTTTTTCTAATAAAGGGATCCCTTGGCGCGCACCTGCTTTTTGACCAAGACTGAATTGTTGATGAATGGCCTCAGAGAGAACCGTCTCTTTAATCCAGGAACTAACGCCTACAAAATCAGTGATATCGGTGCTTCCATTAAGCCATAGCTCTTTCGCGTTACTAAGAATGTGAGACTGATAAAAAACCTTCGCTCTTGCTATTGCTTCGCGTTTGGAGGCCGTTCTGAGGGATTTAATGACAGTCTTACCTTTAAAATAACACCTGACTTGCCAATAAGATGAGGCCAGCGTCCTGTAAATTCGAAGAGTCGTCGGGTAACTGGTAATGAAGGATACTGTTCCAGGTATTGGTAGAGTCCTGCACCGATTGGCTTCATAAATTAGCTCATTGGATGCATCCATATTATGAAAGTAGTACTCTCTTAAAATATCAATCTTGCGCCTTTTAAAACAGACTGAGCGTCTGTTAGCTTACAGTTAAAGTCTGTACAAGAGAGTATTCCGCTGATCAAGAGCTCCAAATGAGCTTTAGGATGGGAAAAAATATTTATCTATCCTCCTTCAACTTCAATTCTCTTTTCGCAGCGAGGTGCTTAAACTCTAAAGATATTAGGGCCGTGAAAAAGCCAACCCAACTGACTTGAATTCAATAGAAGTTGCTTGGTTAAAACGTAATTTTTCAAT
>CAITYM010000071.1 GCA_903896615.1 uncultured Burkholderiales bacterium | reverse complement strand
GTTACAAGCGGATTGGCAATCAGATTTACCCATCATCAATAAGAAATCATTGGTTATCTCACTCCTGTATCCTGTGGCTAAGGTGGACCAAGTAGCCATGGAGCAAGCTATCATCATTCAGGATGACTTCTTGGTTAACTTGAAATCAAGTGGATTTAGCGATGCCGCGCGACTTGCGCCCGAAGAAATACTAGGTCTCTATCCTAAATTCGCAAATCCCTATGCCCCGAGGAATGTAATCCATTTAGACGATATGCTGGAGTTGAAGTACCAGGCGTTTGGTCCAGACACCCAGTTAGATTTCAGCAGTAATGAGTTGGGGGATGTTGGGGACGGTACTTTTTGCTCGACGATAGCTATTAAAAGCTTTCCACCCACTGCAACACAAGGTTTAATGAATCTGGTGATTGGAGCCCCTTTTAATGAAGGGGAAACGCTTGCCGGGGGCGGTCAAAGGATCATGACTCCCTTTGTCATCTCCACCACAATTAGAGTGGCAGCACAAGAAAAAGAACTGAGAAGGATTTCAAAATCTCTCAAGTCTAGACAAGCGGTACTTCCAAAATGGATTGAGACCTGGAAATTCAGTAACGAGGCGGTTGCCGAAAAAATACATGACCTGAATTACTTAAATACACAGTGTGGCCCAGAGGGAGACAAGCTGGTATTTGTGAGCACAACCGTGTTTGTGTTCGGTAAGTCCCGTAAAAGCACTATTGACTCTGCTATGGGAGTCAAAAGCACACTCAACAAATTACGTTTTGATGCACGCATTGCCGGCTCAAACTCGATGGTTCGGTGGGCACAATCATTACCACTTAATTTTTCTGGTGTGATAGCCAAGGATTTGGAGTCAGAGTCGCTCATGCCATCAGCGTGTGCGGGTTGCCTGATCCCTATCTACTCTGATTACGCAGGTAATGGAGCTAATGCAGGAAATGGTGGCGACTCCAATGAGTCTGGATCAATGTTTTATTCCAGGCGAGGAGGTTCCTACTTCCTTGACCCATTTAAAACAAATAACAACTACTCAGGAATCATTGTTGCTCAATCCGGCTCGGGCAAATCATTTCTCATACAACAGTTGGCTGTAGATCAATTGGCGCAGGGTACACAAGTTTTTATTTTGGATAACGGGCGCAGCACAGAGAAGATGGCTAGAGCGGTTGGGGGTCAATTCATTGAATTTAGTGGAAATGAGAAAAACATGATCGGCTTGAATCCATTTTCAGGATTAACTGATGATGAGTTTTCTCAAGAATCAGCCACTATTACTAAATTATTCTTGCTAATGGCGAACGCCAACGAAGATGACAAAGAAGCGCTTCTGGTCATGGATGCAGCAGTCAAACTAGCCAGGTCCAATTCAGTAGAACCCGAGATTGAAACTGTGATTCAAGGACTAAGGACATCAGCGACAAGTAAACCCGCATCTGAGGTTGGGCCCATTGAACTGAAATCTCAGGAACTATACGGACAACTACAGTTCTTTATGAACGATCCCTACAAGTCCGCATTCTTTAAGGGAAAGTCCGATTTTGATAAAACAAAGAATTTAACTGTTTTCGAGCTTGGTCAACTCAATGAGCATCCGCATTTAAAGAACGTGGTTATGTTCTTTATATTGCATATCTTAAACAACAAGATTAAGAAAACCAGGGGGAGGAAGTTAGTCATTGCAGATGAGGCACACGACCTGCTCCATGATCCAATGTCTGCCTCTGTTCTATCAGGAATCTATCAAAAGGGGCGTAAGGACGGGGTCTCTATGTGGATTGTGATTCAGAGTTTGCTAAAACTGTTTGAAACACCAACGGGGCGTTTTATTTATAGCCAAAGCGCATGGCGCTTAATTTTGAGCCAGAAAAAGGAAGAGATCGATAAACTCTTTGATGAAAAGCTCCTGACGCAGTACTCGGAGGACCCGTATTTCCAGAAACTGATCTCAAGCATCAAAACCATCAAACCCGTATTCTCGGAGATATTGATAATCGGTGAGAACAGTTACGACGCGGTTAGACTTTATGTGGATAAGTTCACCTCTGCATTATTTAACAGTGAGCAAGCCCAGAGGGATGCATTTTTTGATAGGTATAACACTCTCTCGTCTAGTGATTCTGTTATAGACATCATCGATGGATTTATTGAGGACAAGACACGTATTCAAAAAAACGTTATTTCAGATGCTCTTTTCCTACTGCGAGAGTCAGGCTTAAACACACAAGAAATTAGCGAAATGATTCAATACGAATTGCGTGTTTAATGCTTATTAAAACGCTTTACAGAACTTGCTTATCGATAGCATTAGCATTTACAGTTACACAACCGCTTTTAGGACTTTCTCAAACAACTAGCGTTGCAAATCCAGTAATGGAAACTGGCTTATCAGCAGGCACAGTGTTCGGTCGTGCAATCGTACCTACTGCGTCTGGCCAAGTCGTCAATGCAAGTGCAGTCAATTGGGCAAGTAATACGAACGCGCCTT
>CAITYM010000070.1 GCA_903896615.1 uncultured Burkholderiales bacterium | reverse complement strand
TCCGTAATTAATCTCAAATAAGAGTACTTTATTAGTACAAAACTTGGAGATTAATAAATGAAAAAAACGCTAATCGCGCTCGCTTCTGTTGCAGCTTTAGGTGCTGCTCACGCTGACGTAACACTTTATGGTGTTATTGACATGGGTGTTGCATCTGCAAACAACGGATTAAGCTCAGATGTAAATAACCCATCTAATTTTAACTTTTACCCCTCAACAGCACAGTCAGGAACTACAGGAAGAGCTACTTCCATGACAAACGGAGCTATGCAAGCTTCACGTTGGGGACTTAAGGGTTCTGAGGACTTGGGTTCAGGCATGAAGGCAAACTTCGTTCTTGAATCAGGTTTAAATATCGCTGGTGGTGTAAATCCTAACGACCACGCATTACTATCTTCCAATAACGGCAAAACAGTGTATGGCGCTGGAGACTCTACACTCAATGGTGGAATGTTTGATCGCCAGTCCACTGTAGGTTTGTCAGGTGATTTTGGATCCATTGATGCTGGTTACCAGTTGAATCTCCAAGGTGTAGCAATGGGTAGTTACGATGCACTTGGCGCTGGTTACGTTTCACCGCTTGGCACTTACGGTGGCTTAACTGGAATGGGTTCAAGTTTCACTGGACGTGCATCTAACTCCTTCAAGTATCAAACTTCCATGGGAAGCACTAATGTACGTGCTTTCTATGCTCTTGGAGGTGCGTCTGGAAATGCTGGTGCTGGCTCACAAATTGGCTTACAAGTTGAGGGTGCACTTACCCCAACTTTAAATGTTACTTTAGTTGCTCAAAAAATGAACGACAATATGACATTTGCAGCGGGAAATGCAGCAGGCGCTAACGATCTGAAAGTAACATATTACAATTCAACATCAGCTAGCTTAATGGGTAATTGGCAAGCAACTCCAAAACTCAAAGTGTTTGCCGGTTACGAGTCAATCGTTCAGTCGAATCCATCTAATGGTGCATATGACCAAACGATCACGCAAGTTCAAGGAGTACCAATCCTCAACTCTAATGCTTACAGCGGATATAACATTGCTGCTTATGACACAAATTTGACAACAACTATTTCTTGGTTAGGTGCTAAATATGATTTAGACCAAAACTCTAGAATTTTGGCGTCTTATTACCTAAAAACTGTAAGCGCGTACACAGCTGACGATACAGCAGCGGGTGCGGCTCATTTATTCTCATCTAACCATCAAAACATCTACGCAGTTGCTTACGATCAAGATCTAAGCAAGAAAACTGACGTTTATGTTTGGGCAACCTTAAACCAGTTTGATTCACAAGGTGGATCTGCTGTAAGCACAACAGTTCCTCAGTCACAATGGGGCACATTGTCCGGTCTGAGTATTACTACTTTTGGTGCTGGCTTGCGCGTGAAGTTCTAATTTAACGCTGACGTAAGTCAGCGGTTAGATCGAACTCTTAAAACCCACTGTGGCAACACAGTGGGTTTTTTTAATATCTGTCAGGTGTACCCACCCTGCATAACCGCACGGTGGGTTTTTGATTGGTGCAGGGTTAGGAGTTATTGTCGTGATGGTGTCGTGCGTGACATCTTCACTTGCCCCTAAACCCACTCCTGAGCGTGTTGGAAGCAGTATCTATTTGGGCATCAAGTTCGCCAGCTTCAACTGCCACTTTAATAGTATCCAAGGTCTTGATTAAGTCGTTGGCATTTGCTACTTCAACGCTGGACTTGCCCTTAGATAATTCCAAGGTGTAGCTGCCATACTTGACAGATACGCACACCTTACCTTCCTGGGATACCCACCACCAGGGCTTGACCCTTTTGGGGAGCTCAACTTGCCTACGCAGTCCCGTTTCCCTGTCAACGACTGTTCTGTACTTCATGGGAGCGAATACGGTGCCCTCCATTTGACTTTTAGCCAGTTGGATTTGTTCCCACAATTTTGTTCCTGCGGTGTTGAACAGGGGCAATACTACGAGGCTTCTTGCTCGCTACCAATTTAAGTGATGCTAAGTTACTCATTGCTTTCTCCTATTAAGTTAATAAAGCAGTGCAACTTTATGCTCTGATCGCTGACAAGAGCAAGAGAAATCTGACTGATCTTGCAGGCAATATTTACAAATATGCCACATGCCTAATGATCGCTAGCGAATGCATGAGTTTTATTAATTGAGTTATTCACCGAGACATGTCCAAGCGTCAATTTAATTGACGCTTGATAGGGTTGCTGTTGCCGCGATATTGGTGGTTAAGTTGTTGATCAGCCACACGACTACACTAAATATCAACAAAGATCAGCAATTAATTTCGCATAAGAAAATCACTGTTTTCTTATGCGATTTATAAGTCATTGAAATCATTAGTGAAAATCAGCCCGATACCTTCTCGGGTTATTGGTCGCGAAGATTGACAAAAGAATACATACTTAAAACACGATTTATATTAAGCAAGGAAATTAAATGTCACAAGCCAAAACACTTACGCAAGACGAATACGAAAAATTATTTGCCTTCGTTGAAAATCGCAAATATGCGCTGAGAAACAAAATGATCCTACTCACAGGCTTTAAAACTGGACTACGTGCCTCAGAGTTAGCTGCAATTCGCTTGGGGCAG
>CAITYM010000069.1 GCA_903896615.1 uncultured Burkholderiales bacterium | reverse complement strand
TGAAGACTGCCCGTTTCTGACAAGCCTCACAGCCTCCATCTTGAATTCCAGGGTATATTTAGCCCTTGTTCGTTTCTCGCCCATTTAGACACCTCCATAACTATATTTTCACCTATAGTTAAGAGGTACGTTTTTCAGGGGCAAGGTCAGATTTTTGTTTTATACCAATTGTTTTGTTAGTTAAAAAAATTTTTATTGATGACAAGTATCTCAAACATAAAAAAATCGCATAAATAAATTGATTTGTTTTTTTCTTTAGGATTAGAGGCATCAATTTTCTAAAAAGGACATCACGATTTTTGCTAGAGAAACCGGTTCCCGCATAATACGCAATTGTTTCATTTAAATATATTATTTTATTCATTTTTTTTGATTCCCAAAGCAACTGAATACTTAAATAATGATCAGCTTGATTTATAAATTTATAAATGAAATAACCATAATCAACGACTGTTTGCTTACTGTAAATAACACCTTGCTGGCAAATATTCTTAAAAATAATTTTGTATTTACTCGGCATCCCTGAATATACCCCTTTACCTCCGTAATTTACATTTGCAAAAAGTACGTATGGCTCTAACTCTTTCAAAAGCTGAATACCTTTTGAAAAAGTAGGAAAAATGAAATCATCCTTCCCTATGATGTAGAAGTAATCTCCTTTACTTTCTTTTATACCCTGATTAATTGCGGAGTATATTCCTTTTGATTTTTCTGCGATGATTTTTAATTTTACGTCGTTTTTAAAATTAAAGTGTCTATTTTTTGATTTCGGCAATATTATTATTATTTCGTAATCGTTTACATCTAAAACTGTGACAATTGAATATAGTAATCTTGTAAGCTCATCATCGAAGTCTAACACTGGTATCAAAATTGAAAGAAGCATAATTATGGTTTTGTTTTTCTAACAAATATAACATCATATTGTAAAACACAGCCCGTAATTTCGTTTGCAAAACCTTGATTTATAGACCAGATTTCATATTTATGATCCTGGAAATACTCAATCATTTCATTGAACAACTTTTGTCCCGCATACAACTCTACCGTTGACAACTCAACTAGAATTCCTACGGCTTGGTTGATAGCTTCAGAAGCGCCATTAAGTACTTTATCCTCAAACCCTTGTACATCAATCTTAAGAAAAAAAGGTTGTGAAGGACTCTGTAAATAATATCTATAAATAGAGTCAAATTTACACATAGGAGATGATATTTGATTTATGTATTTTGAAGAAACTTCAATGTCTGTATGCTCTGTGGTGATTTCCAAGATTGACGAAGAAAATGAGTTTAAACTTTCATTAACAAAAACAGTACCATCAGCGTCCCCAATTGCTGTTCTGCTATGAATTTGCCATCCAATATCTTTTTCTGAAATTTTCATTAGTTGATCGTGTGCAGATGGCAAGGGTTCAAAACTGACTATATTATTTTGATATCCATATTTTCTTAAGTCTTTACCAAATTGTCCAATATTAGCACCAATATCAAAAACTACTTCTATATTTTTGTTTTTCAAAAATAAAGCAATCTGTAACTTAGGGTCATTGTGTATTGATATTTTTATTAGCTTAAATCCTAAAATACTGAGCAGGTTATTGATAATTAATTTAATTTTTTTCATTTTATTAGCTTAAATGACGAAGTGTTGTAATGACCCACCGGTTTCTGCACAGGTTACGCGGCTAATTTTAGTTCCTCAAACTTCTGACTAGGTGTCTTCATTTTCAACGCCTGGTGAGGTCGTTGATTGTTATAGAAATACATCCAGTCCCCAATCACCCGAGACGCACGTTGCAAAGTCTCAAACCGTTGCCGGTGAACAAATTGCTCCTTGATGCTACGAATGACTCTTTCCACCAATCCGTTTTGCTCAGGACAATGCCCAGTGATGAATTCTTGCTGCAGACCATAACTCTTGACTAACTTTGTATAGCTCCTACTGGTAAAGACCAAGCCGTTATCACTTCTCAGTAAGAACGGAGTTGGCACTTTGCCCAGCGTTCCAAATCTTTTAATCAACGCCTGCTGTAATGCTGACTCAGCTGTTGTGGCCTTTGCAGACCTAGAGAGATGCCAACCCAAGATCTCTCGGGTACAGCAATCAATCACGATGGCCAGGCTTGCCCAGCCATCCCGACCAGCCCAGACCCGGCAAAGATCTGTAGACCAGCGCTCGTTGGGTTGCTGTGCCACCGATGGCATCGCTTGAACCCTAGGTCTAAACCCAACGGGTCTTTTCTTGACTTGCCAGCCTCTGATCTGGAAGATTCTTTGAACAGTGTTCTTGTTGAAGTTCAGTAGGGCGGCGACTGTTCTATACCCAAAGGATGGATCTTGCTCAATCATCTCTTTGATGGGTTTCTCAAACCTTTCCTGCACCTTAGGAGCGGATTTAACTCTTCTGTAGTAAATCGTCCGCCTTGGTACCTCAAACCACGCACATAGCTTGGTCATGGGCACTAGGGTCCCTTCCTCCTTCATAGCCTGCTGGACATCGAGAATTACTTCTCGTCTTCGCCCAACAGGGATGACAACTTTTTTCTGGCTCTGAGCTCCAACATTGCCTCGCCGTATGCCTCCTGCAACTCTTTGAGTTGCCGCTCATACTGCTCTCTGATCTCCATAGGCTTTGCTCTTAGGGCATTCTCCATACCCTTTTTGGCTTCATCTACCCAATCCTCAATTTCAGATGGTGCAATGTCAAAGGCCCGGCTCGCTTCTGCAATAGTAGTCTTGGCTTGAATGATCTCCACCACCAGAGCAGCCTTTCTCTTCGCTGTCCATCTCTTGGTTTCTTCTTACATAACTGTACTCATTTCATAATCCTTCCATTATTATGACCTGAGCAGGAATTTAGTGGGTCATTACAGACACTTAAGAGAGATTATGCGAATTTAGTGGGTATTTCGGAGTATCGTGACCAGTTGATTCGGTATCGTGACCAACTGTTTCGGTATCGTGACCACGCATTTCGGGACCGTGACCGGCTAGTTTTATAGTCCTCTTTCTGCGTTTTGGAGCTTAGTCAGGTCAGTTCGTTAGTGTTGCGTATGAACCACTTATAGGCCTTACTCTCAAGATTTCATCTGGAGTAGTAATGCCTCAACCTAGAACGGACATACGCATGATTAAAGACATTTTGAGGCTCAAACTAGAGAGCAAACTCAGCCATAACGACATCGCTGTGGCTTTAGGCATTTCCAAAGGGCTCGCCTCCAAATACATTAGCTTGGCCGCTCAAGAAGGTTTACTTTGGGCACAAATTGAACCCCTCGATGAAGTTCAGCTTGAACACAAACTATTGGGCCGAGACCCATCCAAGCTCAAAGTCGTTGAGCCAGACTTTGGTCTCATTCATATTGAACTCAGGCGCAAGGGCGTTACTCTTGCGCTACTTTGGCAGGAATACCGTCAGGCCTTTGAGGGACAAAGAACCTGGGCGTATACGCAATTTTGCGAGCACTACAAGATGTTTGCAAAGACACTCAAGCGCTCTATGCGCCAACACCGGCGTGCTGGAGAAAAGATGTTTATCGACTTTGCGGGTCCGACTCTTGCGTTGGTAAGCGGCGCTCGTGCCCATGTCTTTGTCTGTGCAATGGGGGCGTCGAGTTACACCTTTGCATGCGCAACACCTGATGAGACGATGCGCTCGTGGCTGACATCGATGGCACGTGCATTGACGTTCTACGGCGGCGTGCCCGAGTTGATCATCCCTGACAACCCCAAGTCGCTTGTGAGTAATGCTTGCCGCTTTGAGCCTGAGTTGAATGCATCCGTTCGGGACTTTGCGCGTTATTACAGTGTCGGGGTACTCCCCGCTAGGCCTTATTCACCCAAGGATAAGGCAACGGCGGAGAGTGCCGTGCAGGTGGTGGAGCGGTGGATCATGGCTCGCCTGCGCAACGAGAGGTTTAGTGATGTGAACGCAGTTGACAGGGCGATTGCAACACTCCTACCTTTACTGAATACGCGTCCCTTCCAAAAGCTTCAGGGCAGTCGTGCGAGCCAGTTTGCAAGTCTAGATGCACCCGAATTAAAGGCATTACCCGCACAGATGTGGGCCTGGGCTACCTTCAAAAAGGTGCGCGTGCATATCAACTATCACATTGAGGTGCAGGGGCACTATTACAGTGTTCCGAATGCTTTGGTAGGCTTAGAGATGGAGGCTCGCATTACAGATGCACTCATCGAGGTGCTGCACAAGGGTAAGCGGGTGGCGTGCCATCCGCGTAGTCACAAAAAGGGAGATTACTCAACAATAGATGAGCATATGTCTGCAGCACATCGGGCTCACAAGGAGTGGACGGCGCAGCGGCTCATTCACTGGAGTGGCGAGATTGGCTCAAACACTCAAATATTTGTGACTCAACTGTTGGGGCGTTACAAACATCCTGAACACGGGTATCGCAGTTGCTTGGGTTTAATCAGTTTGACCAAGAGGTACGGTAACTCAAGAGTTGATAGCGCTTGCAAACTTGCGTTAGCGCTTGGTGCCGTGTATTACCGCCATGTTAAAGAGATCTTGATCAACGGGCGTGATTTGGTTGTAGTTGAAGATGTGCAGGTGGACTGGGTCAGTCCAGAGCACGATAACGTGCGCGGTGCGGCCAGTTACCACTAACCAAGTCGAGGAATAAATCATGATGATGAATAACACACTGGCACAGCTGCGCGAATTACGAATGAACGCTATGGCACTTGGGGTTGAAGAACAAATGGCAAGTCCAAACAGCGCAACGCTGTCATTTGAAGAAAGGTTGGCGTTGATTGTTGATAAGGAGATCCATACACGTAGTGATAAACGGCGTGAAGCGCTTCTAAAGCGGGCAAGCCTGAAGTACCCACAAGCGTGCATAGAAGATCTGGATACTAGAGCGGCCAGGGGTATTGAGCGCTCGGCGGTGATGAGTCTTGCGCTATCGCGCTGGGTGGAGGACGGTGCTTCAATTTTGATTACGGGGCCAACGGGTTCGGGGAAGTCTTGGCTTGGATGTGCACTGGCTCAGTATGCATGCCGCAGAGGCCAGTCAGCGCTTTATATAAGGGTGCCCCGATTGGCAGAGAATTTACGCATCTTGCACGGGGACGGGAGCTTCAAGAAGTGGTTGATGATGGTAGAGCGAACGGATGTCTTGGTGCTCGATGACTGGGCTATGGTGACGCTGGAGGGGCCAACGCGAGCAGATTTAATGGAGGTATTGGATGATAGGTGCGGGAAACGGGCGACGATTGTTACAACTCAATTACCGATTGAGCATTGGCACTCGTGGATTGGCGATGCAACCATTGCGGATGCAATGCTTGATCGACTACTTCCCAGGGCACACAGAATACAACTCAAGGGTGAATCACTGAGAAAAGAAAGTGCTGGGAAAGTTGGTAAATCTACTCTCGTGAAAGAGGAGTCGAAATCAAGCTGATGAGTTGCTTACAAAATCGACAGCTAAGGAAACGAATTTAAATAAAAGCAAGAATTAAATTCAAAGACCTTCACCGTCTGAAGGTTATAAATCGGGGTGAAATTGAACCGGAAGGGTTCCAAGGCATCCGAATTACAATAGATTGTGCGCAACACTAGCTTCTGACCGTCTATCGGTCACGATACCGAAATCACCGGTCACGTTCGCCGAAATACGCAAGAAATAACAAAACTTGAAATTCCGGAAGAATTTGATCACAAAACAATACTAAATACTATATCTAAGGTTATTAAGCAAAAAGCTGTTTATAAGAGGAGAAAACAGCGTGAATATCAAAAACTTATAGAGCCGTTTGAAT
>CAITYM010000068.1 GCA_903896615.1 uncultured Burkholderiales bacterium | reverse complement strand
TTCTTTATCAATGCTTTTGCAAATAAAACCAACGAGCTCCAAGCACTAGAGGTTGTTAAGTCGCTTTGGCCAAGTCAATTCATCACGAGTGCTGTATTGGTGCTCCCTGAGATTAGGGAGTTTGAACGGTGCTCAACGGCTGCCCTAAATGCGGTCTTACAGCCGGTTGTGGGTGAGTATTTAACTAAGCTTGATGGTTCCTTGAGAAACGCGGGGTTTAAGGGTGACTTCCTGATTGTGCAAAGTAACGGCGGCGTGATGTCTAGGGAAACTGCGTCAGATATGCCCTTTAAAACAGCCCTCTCCGGGCCAGCAGCGGGTGTAATCGCCTGCGCCGAGATCGCAAAAGCAGCTGGCTTTATGCGCGTTATAACTGGGGATATGGGGGGGACGTCCTTTGATGTCTCCCTTATCGATGAGCGGGGAGCAAGTCTAGCGGCGCAAACTGCAATTGAATTTGGATTAGTGATTCGCTCACCCATGATTCAAATTGAGACCATTGGTGCTGGCGGGGGCTCGATTGCAAGTGTCGACTCAAGTGATATGCTCAGTGTAGGTCCCGAGTCCGCAGGGAGTAATCCAGGACCTGCATGTTATGCAAGGGGAAATCTTCGCCCAACGGTGACCGACGCAAACGTAGTTCTCGGGCGTATAGCCTCAGACAGACCTCTTGGCGGGGGGCTTTTGAAGCCCTTAGATCTTGGGCTTGCAATAGAAGCAATTAAAGTGCACGTTGCTGATCCGCTTGGTATTGATGTGATGAGCGCAGCTGAGGCAATCTTAAAAGTAGCTAACTCTAAGATGGCAGGGGCGATGCGGCTGGTCTCTATTGAGAAGGGTTATGACCCCAGAGACTTTGCTTATATGCCCTTTGGGGGTGGAGGCGCGCTTCACGTTTGCGCGATGATGCGAGAGGTGGGGGTGAAAAGTGGTTTAATCCCACGCTATCCAGGGGTTACCTCGGCTCTTGGTTGTGTGATCGCGGATATGCGTCACGACGGCGTACAGACGCTAAATTCATTACTCAGCATCCTCGAAGTTAGCAAAGTAACTCAGCTGATTCAGTCAATTTCTGATACTTGCCACAAAAGACTTGAACAAAGCGGTTTGAAGTTCAAAGAAGTTCAAGAAATATTAAGTTTTGATATGCTGTATGTTGGGCAAACACATACTTTGAACGTAACGCTTAAAGCAGGAAGTGCAGCTCCCTTAACAAGCGCTAAGCGTGATTGGGGAAAATTAAGTATTCAAGAGATAAAACATGCATTTGAGAGCGCCTATCAAATCGCTTTTGGAAGAACCTTGGGGGACATTGCAATTAAAGTCCTCAACTTAAGGTTCTCAGTCATTGGTGTTCGTCCTAAATTTGACCTTGGGGTACTTGCTCCGACCAGCCGGGATATGCCGGCTCCGCTTGGTTACCAAAATGTATTCCATAACGGTATCCAGCATAAAGCGGTTCGATACGCGAGGCTAGAACTCCCCGTAGGCTCAAGCATTGAAGGTCCCGCTGTCTTAGAGCAAAGTGACACAACGCTTTGGTTAGAGCCCGGTTTTACAGCGGTTGTTGACAAACTTGGTAACTTGATACTCACGCAAAACGCGGGCGAGGAGGACTGAGATGCAAAGCCACACTCATACCTCCCCTGCAGGACAGGGCAACGCAGTTGCCCTGTTGATCGTAGATCTTCAAAATGATTTCTTGCATCCAAACGGCGCATACGCCAGAGGCGGGGCAGTCATCGATGCAGCCAGAGCGTTACCAGCCAAAGTTGAGAGAGTCGCCAGGAGGGTTAAGGAAAAAGCAGGCTTGGTTGTTTCGAGCCAATTCACACTTTGGCCTGGTATTGGGGGCGAGCCCCTTATTTCGGAACATCTAAAGAAGCTGAGACCATTTCTCAAAAAAGGCGATTTTCAACCCATGAGCTGGGGTCAACAAAGTGTTGACTTGCTCAATGATTTAATTGATTTCTCGGTCAGCAAGGTTGCATACTCAGCATTTTTTAACACCCAACTCGATTGGATTCTCGCGCGCGCGGGGATAAAAGAGCTTGTAGTATGTGGCATAGTCACTAATGGGGGGGTTGCAAGTTCTGTTCGAGACGCGCACATGCGAGACTACAGATGCACTGTGCTTGGTGATGGTTGCGCTGCGTTTAGCGAGCAAATACACGAAACCTCGCTTGCAGATCTGAGTTCTGTTGCAACTGTAACGACTTGTGAGTCTTATTTGAGCAGCGCTTGGATTTAAAGCCTCCTGATGAATATAGCATTGCGAAGTTTAAATAAATACTGACCTTCATTCATGTAAATATTGTCCTTTAACTCATTAAATGTCTATCAATGACTCCTCCCTTAGTCCATTCCAACAATGTCTGTCAATAATCCCCGGGTTGTCATCAACTCACCATCCAACCCATTTACCCCATCTGGTCACATAGAGGTTGCTATTGTGGGCGCAGGCGCCAGTGGGTTGTCCTGCGCACTTCATTTGCATGATAGGGCAATAGAGTGCGCTGTGTTTGAGCGGGACGACACTCCAAGTGGGTCTACTTCACTATCGTCTGGCTTTATTCCTGCTCCTTGCACCCGCTTACAGACCCGATTAAACATCAATGATAGTGTTGAGTTGTTTGTCTTAGACATTAGGAATAAGTCAAAAGGAAAGGGCAATCAGATTCTAGAGCGGGCTTATGCCTCGGCTATTGGACCTGCTTTGGATGCTTTAGAGATGAGTCACGGCTTTGATTGGGAGATACTGGATCAATTCTTATATCCGGGCCATAGCGTTCACAGGATGCACGCTCTGCCCGCTAGAACTGGGCAAGCCCTGATGGCTCGACTCATGAGTCGCGCTGAATCATTAGGGATTCCAGTTTTAACGAAGAGTTTAGTCAATGAAATTTGGATACAAGATGACAAAATTATAGGCATAGGAATTCAGCGCGCAAACGCTGGCCTAGAGCATTACAGTTGCGACTCACTCGTACTTTGTTGCAACGGATACGCAGGCAACTCAGACTTAGTGCGTCAATATATTCCAGAAATGAAGGACGCAATATTTTCAGGTCACACCGGAAACGACGGTAGCGCTATTCTTTGGGGCGAAGAGTTAGGCGCTGAGCTAGCTGATTTAGGCGCTTACCAAGGTCACGGCTCATGGGCTATACCTCACGGCATACTCATGACGTGGGCGCTCATGATGCATGGAGGTTTACAAGTTAATTCCTTGGGTAAGCGCTTTCACAATGAGACTACTGGTTATTCAGAAGCTGCGGTAGAGGTACTTAAACAACCAGGGGGAGTGGCTTGGTGTGTTTTTGACGAGAAAACCTATCAGCTAGCGTGCATGTTTCCAGACTTCCAAACTGCGATACAAATTGGAGCAATAAAGAGGTTCACTGATACCGCTTCACTTTCAGATTTCATCGATTGCTCACAAGAGTCAATTGAGGAGACGCTCGGTCAAATACAGACAGATTTGAGCTTCAACTCTGGTCTAGATACTCATACGGGCAGAGTTTTTACCAAGCCAATATTGGCACCTTATTACGCAGTGAAAGTAACTGGTGCCTTGTTTCATACACAAGGCGGACTGAGCATTGATGACAAGGCAAGAGTTCTTAGGAAGAATGGTGTAGCCTTTGCAAATCTCTTTGCTGCAGGCGGGGCTGCAAGAGGAGTATCAGGTAACGCTGTGTGGGGTTATCTGTCGGGTAATGGACTTCTGAGCGCTTTTGCTGGCGCTTACATAGCCGCGTGCTCCATCAACGAGGTTAGACGCTAGCTACAAGGTAATAGCTATCTGGTGCTTATCAATAAGAGAAATACACATAGGACTGATAACAGATTAAATAATGTATGCAAAATGAATAATCTTAAGAAATTAATCAATCAAGACTCTGCTTTGCTCGCACCAGGCGTATACGACGCTTTAAGCGCCCTCATTGCTGAGCAAGCAGGTTTTAATGCAGTCTATTTATCAGGTGCCTCCATTGCCTACACGGCCTTGGGACGCTCAGATGTTGGGCTCACCACAGCTACTGAGGTAGGTCAAATACTTGGACAGATAAGACAAAGGATCTCTATACCTATCATTGTTGACGCGGATACTGGGTTTGGAAATGCGCTCAATACCCAAAGAACTGTTAAAGACTTTGAAAGGTTGGGGGCCAACATGATTCAAATTGAAGATCAAGATTTCCCGAAGCGCTGCGGCCATTTAGACGGCAAACGCGTTATCCCTGTTAAAGAGATGATGGGGAAGTTAAAAGCTGCACTCGATGCAAGAACATCAGTCAATACACTCATACTTGCTCGAACTGACGCACTAGCTGTCGAAGGATTCGAGGCAGCGATCGAGCGGGCATTTGCTTATGTTGAATGCGGTGTGGACGCTTTATTCATTGAGGCATTAAAAACACCAGCGCAAATGCAAAAAGCTTGTAATCTACTCTCCGGTACTATCCCAATGCTTGCCAATATGGTTGAAGGTGGAAAGACCCCAATTTACAGTGCTAATGATTTAGGGGAGATGGGATTTAGGATTGTCATATTTCCAGGCGGTACGGTTCGCTCTGTTGCACACAACCTAAGTAAGTACTACTCAAGTCTTCATCTTCATCAAAGCACCCAAATGAGAAAGGGTGAGATGCTTGATTTTGATCAACTCAACGAGCTTATCGGCACCCCTGACTTAATGCAATTAGGTAAAAAGTACGAATCCTAAAATCGAGTTCTTAGCGTGATCTTTTGAGATTACGGCTCTTTACTTTTTTGACACAACGGCTTTTTCAAGGGCTTGCTGTTCTGAACATTCCTGGTACACAGTCACTCAAATATATGGTTTGGGCAGTTAAATCAATATAACTTTTCAACTTTTAATTCAAACCGTGATTTTTATCTCAATGCTATGAGCATTAAGATAAAAAATATTTAATATTGAGGAAGTTTTTTTTACCTAAAATGGTTACTCCCTTTGGAGACTGATTCATGATTTGGCTCGTTCGCATTGCCCTCAGACGGCCCTATACTTTTGTCGTGCTGGCCGTACTTATACTTATTTTTGGTCCTATAGCCGCTTTACGCTCACCCACAGATATTTTCCCAGATATCAAAATACCGGTTATCAGCGCCGTATGGACTTACACAGGTCTATCCCCAGAGGACATGTCTGGACGGGTGGTTTACTATTACGAACGACAATTAAGCTCAACGGTCAATGATATTGAGCACATCGAGTCCACCTCATTACCGGGTTACGGGATCGTTAAGATATTCTTTCAACCCAATGTGGATATTCGAACCGCCACAGCTCAAGTGACCTCTATTTCTCAGACCGTCCTCAAGCAAATGCCGCCCGGTATAACTCCCCCTTTGATTTTAAACTATAACGCATCAACTGTACCTATTCTCCAAATCGCGCTATCAAGTCCAACGGTCCCAGAGCAGCGACTCTTTGATTACGGGCAAAACTTTATCAGACCCCAACTCGCTACTGTTGCAGGAAGCTCCATCCCCTCCCCTTACGGAGGCAAGGTGCGACAGATTCAAATTGATCTAAACCCCCAAGCGCTTTTGTCCAAACATTTGTCTGCGCAGGACGTACAAAACGCACTCAATGAGCAAACACAAATTATTCCTGTTGGTACACAAAAGATTGGAAAATTTGAGTACAGCCTTAGACTAAATAATTCGCCTAATGCCATCGATGAGCTAAACAACATACCCATTAAAGTCATCGGAAATACAGTAATTTTGATGCGCGACGTTGCAAGCGTCAGAGACGGCAGTCCCCCGCAGACCAATGTTGTTCGAGTCGATGGGGGCAAAGCTGTGTTGATGACGGTTCTTAAAAGCGGTGCAGCCTCAACGCTTGAGATAGTAAAACAAGCCAAAGCTTTGATTCCTAAAATTGCCGAGAGCATCCCCTCCGAGGTCAAGATAGACACACTTGGGGATCAGTCCATTTTTGTTAAAGCAGCGGTCTCAGGCGTAGCAAAAGAGGCGGTCATTGCTGCTTTGCTTACGTCTTTGATGATATTGCTCTTTCTCGGCAGTTGGCGTTCTACGGTAATCATAGCGATCTCCATCCCTTTGGCTATTTTGTCATCCATCATTTTATTATCTGCGATGGGGGAGACCATGAACATCATGACGCTCGGAGGACTTGCACTGGCTGTAGGTATTTTGGTGGATGACGCAACAGTTACGATTGAAAATATTAACTGGCACCTTGAGCAAGGCAAACCCGTCAGGAAGGCTATCATGGACGGAGCCCATCAAATCGTGACACCCGCGTTTGTATCTTTACTTTGCATCTGTATCGTTTTCATCCCCATGTTCATGCTAAACGGGGTAGCTAGGTACTTGTTTGTACCGATGGCTGAGGCTGTAGTGTTTGCGATGATTGCATCTTTCTTTTTATCAAGAACCCTGGTTCCTACCATGGCAGCTTATCTCTTAAAGCCACACGGCACACTTGGTCATCCTACTGCACATCTAGCAGAAGTGATGAGTGTGAAACATAAAACTCACACTAAAACAGGCAATCCTTTCCTTGCTGTTCAACAAAGCTTCGAAGTAATTTTCACCAGCATCCGAAAGTCTTATTATTCTGTACTTAGCTTAACCATGCAACACAGAAAGGCCTTCATTGTGGGTTATGGATTATTTGTGGTTATTACATTTTGCTTAGCGCCGTTTTTGGGGCGCGACTTCTTTCCACCTGTAGACTCTGGACAAATCAAAATTCACGTTCGAGCACAAGTGGGCACTCGTATTGAGGAGACTGCAAAACTCTTTGATCAAGTAGAGTCTCGAATCCGTGAGATCATCCCCAAAGAGGATTTAGGAAGTGTTGTTGATAATATTGGACTGACGGTGAGCGGTATTAATACCGTTTACAGTAATACCGGCACTATCGGACCTCAAGACGGAGACATCTTAATTACGCTAAACGAGGATCACCCGCCCACTGAGCCAATCTTACACAACCTTAGAACGCATCTATCGTCTGAGTTCCCTGGTGTTACATTTGCGTTCTTGCCCGCTGACATCATCAGTCAAATTCTAAACTTTGGCTCGCCGGCTCCAATCGATCTGCAGGTTATGGGACCCGACCGTGTGGCCAACAAGCTGTATGCTCAAAAATTATTAAAGGAGATTCAACAAATTGGCGGGCTAGCAGATGTGCGTATTCAACAGGCTGATAATTACCCACAACTTAGCATAGAAGTGGACCGATCAAGAGCAAAAAAAGTGGGCATCACAGAGCGAGACGTTACCAACAGTTTGGTAACCAACATGGCCGGCAGTGGACAAGTCGCACCCTCTTACTGGCTAAACAGGGCTAACGGTGTCTCCTACCCCATCGTTGCCCAGTCGCCTGATTACAGATTTAACTCGCTATCTGATCTGGAGAATTTGGCTATTGATTCGCCTGCTACAAGTAGTACCAAAGACTCACAAATCTTAGGTGGACTTGCTACGGTCAAACGCACAACCACCGATGCAGTTATCTCACACTACGCTGTGCAACCAGTCATTGATATCTACGCTACGCCTGAGCGCAGAGACTTAGGCGGGGTAGCACGAGATATACAACGCGTTATCGATGCACACCAAGACTCCCGCCCCAAAGGAGCAACGATATCGATAAGGGGCCAAGTTCAGACCATGAATACAGCGTTCTCTGGTCTACTTTATGGATTAATAGCTGCGATTGTTCTAATCTACTTTCTAATCGTTGTTAACTTTCAGTCCTGGAGCGATCCATTCGTCATTGTGAGCGCGTTGCCAGCAGCGCTGGCGGGAATCATTTGGATGCTTTTTGCTACGCACACGACTCTTTCTGTCCCTGCGCTCACTGGGGCTATTATGTGTATGGGCGTTGCAACCGCCAACAGTATCTTGGTGGTCAGCTTTGCCAGAGAGAGGATCATGTACACAAAAGAATCTGTTCGCGCGGCGCTGGAAGCTGGCTTTACTCGCTTTAGACCAGTGATCATGACAGCTTTGGCCATGATTATTGGTATGGGTCCAATGGCCCTAGGACTTGGCGAGGGGGGGGAGCAAAACGCCCCACTTGGACGGGCGGTGATTGGAGGGTTAATATTGGCCACCATTGCAACACTGCTTTTTGTGCCCGTTCTTTTTAGCTTAATTCATGAAAACTATGTTGAACCAGAGATTTACGATGATGAATAGCGCCCAGCAAAGTAGACCAACGTCCGTCACTCTAAGACTTGAAACAAATCCAATTATCATATTTCTCTTAACAGGAGTAGCACTTGAGCTCTGATTCCATTAATGTCCCTGATAAAGTAGAGACTCCACACTTTCTTAAAACTCTAGGCTGGGCTGCAGGGGCTGGCGCACTGGGTCTCGTCATTGGCGGTCTAACGGGTCGACTAAGTGATGAGAAAGCCCTAACAGAGGTTGCAAAAGCCTACTCTACGCCAAGCGTCAAAACGATTCACCTAACCACACTGAAAGAGGGTGAGATCCTGAGGCTACCAGGCACCCTTCAAGCTTTTAACAACGCCCCCATCTATTCTCGGGTGAATGGTTACGTAAAACGCTGGCTGTTTGATATTGGGGACAAGGTACGCGCCAATCAAATACTGGCAGAGATCGAGACTCCCGATTTGGACCAACAACTAGAGCAAGCACTTGCTGACTTGGAGACAGCTAAAGCGCATGCTAATTTAGCTGAAATTACTGCTAAGCGGTGGAAAAAACTCTTACTTACAGATTCTGTCTCCCCTCAAGAAGCGGATGAGAAGAACGGAGATTTTGTTGCAAAACGCTCAATTGTCACCGCAGCTCAGGCCAACGTTGATCGTCTCAAAGCCTTGGAGGGCTTTAAACGTATCACAGCCCCCTTTGATGGAATCGTAACTACTCGTAACACTGATATCGGCGCTTTAATTAATGCGGGTCAACAATCTGGAAAGGAGCTATTCACAGTAGCTGATCAAAGCAAACTGCGACTATATGTAAGTGTCCCTCAAATATTCATGGGTAAGTTGAAAAACGGTATGCAAGCAAGCTTAGATGTGCCGGAGCATCCTGGGCTTAAATATACAGCTAAATTTGTTGGTGAATCAAAGGCTGTGAATGAAAGTTCTGGTACTGTGCTCATCCAACTTCTTGTGGACAACAAGGATTTAACACTTAGACCAGGGGACTTTGCAAACGTTGCGCTCACTATGCCTGCAAGCGAAAACGCAGTGGTTGTTCCCTCGAGTGTCTTGATTTACAGAAAAGAAGGGCAATTCATTGCAACACTTGGAGCTGAGAACAAGGTTGTATTGAAAAAAGTAGAGATTGCCCGCGATATGGGCAATTTAGTCCAGATTGCAACTGGTATAAGTCCAGATGATGAAATTATCGATGTACCGCCAGACTCCTTAGAAAACGGAGAAATCGTTCGCCCACTAGCTGCCAATTCAAAGAATTAACTCGTTTTATACGTTTAGAGAAATTTGAACTTTTACACAAAATACGAACAATTTCCTGCGTCGTCCATCACTCCAAATTTTGAGTTTAATTCTGATTTGAAGTTCTTAACAACTGAGGACACTTGTACAAAGTAAGATTTGAAAAACTCTGACCTTCATTAAGACTTGAATCCACGATTTTTTCTTAAATTTGAACCATCAAAATATTGCTCTTAATGCGAACACGACACTTACTCTTCGATATGGCTACTAAAAACAAAAGCTTCTTTTTTATAGGGCCCACCATCAGTGCAGCGGTACTTTTTCTGTCTGGGTGTTCTTTTGCACCAAAGTATGAGATACCGAATATTGTGAATAATACTAATAATAGTTGGTCAAGTAATCCTTGGACGCAGGCTCAGCCAAGCGACCAGCTTGACAAAGGGCAATGGTGGAGAGTTTTTGGGGACGAGGCGCTTAACGATTTAGAGAGCACTTTAATTAAAAAAAGCCCTTCTCTCGCAATTGCATTAGCCCGCTATGACCAAGCGAGCGCATATTTAAAACAAGCCCAGTCTGCAGAGCTACCGAGCATTGACGCCTCAGAGAGTACAACCCAGAACCGGCAGTCCCTAAATAGACCCTTGAGGGGCTCTAATCAGCCCAATTACTACAACGCCTACACCGGTATGTTGGCAACCAACTACGAATTAGATTTCTGGGGTCGCGTTAGAAATTTAGTCAGCGCAGCCCAAGCTCAAGCTCAAGGGTCTGCTGCGGATTTACAAACCGAGAGGCTAAGCCTTCAAAGCAAAGTTGCCGAGCTGTATTTTGAGCTTCGCGGTGTTGATAAACAAATTGCAATGCTTGACGACGCTGTACAAGCTTACATGAGAGCCTATGATTTAATCGCTAATCGCTATGATGTAGGGGTTGCCTCCGGGATTGATATGGCGCGAGCCCAGACTCAGCTTAGCACCATCCAAGCGGAGGCTTCTGAGCTAAGAATTCAAAGAGTCGTTTTTGAACATGCAATTGCAGTTTTACTTGGTGAAGTACCCCAGACCTTTCGGATAAAACCACTTAATACTGAACCGCGAAATATAAATGCATTTTTAACCCCTGACTCAGGACCAAACTCTACTGCAACTCGTTCATCCCAATCTTTTGCGGCAATGACAGCAACTGCGCTTATCAATCCGTCGAATACACCAGAGGTGCCAGTGAATTTGCCGTCAACACTCTTAGAACGCAGACCGGACGTAGCGGCGGCGGAGCGTAAAATGGCTGCGGCCAACAAAAGAATTGGGGTTGCTAAGGCGGCTTTTTATCCGTCCTTTAGTATTGGCGCATCTGCTGGATATCAAAACACGGGGGGACCAGATTGGATGTCCCAGCCCAACAGTTTTTGGTCAATCGGACCAACTGGGGCGTTTAATTTTTTTGACGGTGGACTTCGAGAAGCTCAACTCATACAGGCTAAGGCTGCTCTAGACCAGGCTGCTGCCGAGTACAGACTTGCCGTTCTCACAGCCTTTCAACAGGTAGAGGACTCGGTGAATAAATTACGCGAATACAAAGACGAAATTAACAACAGAGCGAATGCAGCAAACGCGGCCCTAAAAGCGATGCAGCTCGCAACTTCTAGGTATAGGGACGGAGCAGTGAATTATTTAGAAGTAGTAACCGCTCAAACAGCGGCTCTTCAAGCTGAGCGCTCCTTTATTGCCCTTGATACCACACGTCAACTCACTAGTATTCAACTTATCAAGGCCCTGGGCGGGGGTTGGAACAAAGAGAGTCTCAAAATTGAATGAGATAAATAATATTCATACACTCCAATTACAAACCAAATAACTGAGGCTGAACTCTAAATGGAGTTAAATCTTGGGCGAGGTTTTTTAGATTTAACTAATTTTTACTAGCTCTAAGTGAACTCTCTCTCCTACCGCTAACACTTTACTTATTTACTCTTTTACTCAATTTTAGGAAAAATGCCAAAAGTACTGGTTATTGAAGACGACACTCCGACCTCCGTAGAAATTATCTCACTATTGGTCTCCCGTGGTTATGAAGTAGTTAGCGAAACCGACGGTGCAAATGGACTAAAAAGAGCTCTAAACGAGAGTTTTGACGCTATTACATTGGACCGAATGTTGCCCAATCTCAGTGGTATTGAAATACTGCAAAGCCTGCGTGAAATAGGTAATCATGTACCTGTACTACTAATTAGCGCACTTGGCCTGGTCGATGATCGTGTTCAAGGCCTAAAAGCAGGCGGAGACGACTACATAGTAAAGCCATTTGCCAGCGAAGAGTTACTAGCCAGAATAGAAGCACTGATTAGAAGACGTAATCAAAGTCAACAAAATTTAGGGCAAGTCAATTTCTTGAAGTACGAAGATCTTGAACTTGATTTGTTACAAAGAACAGCAAAACGAAGGGGACTTCCCATCCAGTTGATGGCTAAGGAGTTTCGATTACTTGAATATTTTGTTCGTTATTCTGGTCAAGTTTTGACAAAAAAAATGATTCTAGAATCGCTTTGGAATTTAAATTTTGATCCTTCTACTAATTTTATTGAGGTACATATTGCACGGCTTCGTAAAAAGATTGATAAGCCAAGCTTTGCGCCGTTGATACATACAGTGCGAGGAGTTGGTTATGTCTTTGGTCTAAAACCTTGAGTAGACTACCGAATAAGGATTTAAGGCAAGATATGCACCGACAAATTGAGAAATCCATTTTCCCAAATGTCTTAACCCAAATCAAAGCAAGGTTCAGAATCACCACTGTACGCCTTGCCCTGTTGAATTGCTTTTTTTTTGTAATCGGAATATGGATAACCATTACCCTTGTGTATTGGCAAGTCTCAATCTTTATGGAGCACCGGGTAGATCACATCATTGATGTATATGCTAAGAATTTTGAGAATCTAGAGCTACATGAAGTTATTAAGACTGTAGATGAGTCTGTACGACGTGACTCTAGAAAAATTGAACTCTACGGCGTGTTCACTAACCAAGGTGTGAGACTAAGCGGTAACCTTAATTATTTACCAAATGAAATTAATCTAAACGGTGAGACAGCAGAGTTTGAATATAAAGACAGTTCTGAGGTTTTTAAAAATGATTTGCAAATATCCGATGAGTTGCGCAGCTTCCCTGCAAGAGCTAAATCTTTTAACATCGATTCAAATACGGTTCTTGTTATTGGACGCAACGTAAGTGAGTTTGAAGCTATTAGAAAAATTTTATTAACCGGTTTAATAACAGGTAGCTCAATCATTCTTACAATGGGATTTTTAATCGGCATTACGCTTGCTGTGCCCGCTCTAAGACGCATTCAATATATCCAACTACTCTCCAAGAAAATTATGCTTGGAGACTTCACGCTTCGTTTACCGATTTCAAAACGCAATGATGAAATTGATATACTGGCCACTACAATCAACTCAGTGATGACTGAGATCGAAGAGCTAATTTCAGAGATTCGCGGGGTTACTGCAACCATTGCTCATGACCTGCGTACACCCCTTACTAGGGTTCGACTTATGCTAAGCAAGGGAATCTTACTTACTGAAAACTCTAATTTTGATGCTACTCAAAGATCACTTTTAGCGCATGAGTTATTTATTAAGTCAATTGAAGAATCAGATCACCTACTGGCTCGTTTTACAGCAATACTGAGAATCGCAGAAATTGAGAATCATATGCGAAAAGCTGGATTTAAAAATACACGCTTAGAGGACGTGCTTCAGCAAATCTACGAAATGTTTGAGCCTATTGCAGAGGACAAAGGGATCAAGCTAATATTGGAACTTGAGCCTACAGCGCCTGTTTATGCGGATCCAGACCTGTTACTAGAGGCAGTCAGTAATTTAGTAGATAACGCCATAAAATATTCTCCAACCCCTGACTCAGACAAAGATAGCCCCGATTCAAAAGCAAATACAGATTTCGTTAAATGTTCTATCGAAAACTCAACTTTTAATCACATCTCTGTCATTATTCGGTTAAGAACAGTTGACTCGTATCCTGTAATTGATATTATTGATTCTGGGATTGGAATATCAGAGGATGTCTTTAATACATTCAATCAGGAGACTCTGAATGCAGCAAAGTTTAAGCATAGTTTACAGTCAGGATTAGAGGGATCCAACCAAAACTCACTGACCACAACACAATTCAATGACAGCAATCGTACGGCATCCACTCAATCCATCAATCAATTAGAATTGAGCGCAGGCCTAGGAAAAGGGTTTGGACTGGGACTTGGAATTGCGCGTGCCATATTCCGACTACATCACTTTGAAATGATTGCGCTACCTCGCTCCAAGGGCGCTCACCTCAGTATCTCGTGTAAAAACTAAGTCAGTTTGCGAGCTTATAGAATATTGCTATTTTCTTGAAAACTCTTCAATCAGAAATGTTGGGTAGTGAGTACCTACTTATGGATAAGAATTTAAATATCACTGTGAATCAAAAAAACTCTCAGGCCAATACTTTCTTTCAAATTGCACTTGCAGCTCATCAACAAGGTAATCTTATTCAAGCCAAGCAGTTATACGAGCAAGTATTATCCATCGATAACCGACACTTTGATTCACTGCATTTGCTGGGAGTGATCGCCTATCAAATGCAAGATCCTCGAAAAAGCGTTCAATTGATTAGTCAAGCGCTTAAGATTAGCCCAAACGCTTTCGTTGCTTACAATAATTTAGGTCTTGCACTGCAGATACTTAGGGAAATTCCTGCATCCATTGCAGTTTTTAAGAAATCAATTGAACTTAAAAACAATAATCCTGAAGCTTTTTTTAATTTAGGTAATTCTTTTACAGTGTTAAATGACTTCACGGAGGCTTTAACTCACTTTAATGAGGCGATTAGACTGAATCCGAATTATCCACAAGCCTTCAATAATCGAGGCAACATATTTCAAGAGTTAGGTGAGCTTGATCATGCACTAGATGACTTTAATGAAGCAGTAAAACTACACCCTCGCTATGATGAAGCGTATACAAATAGAGGTAATATTTTTCAAGAATTGGCCCAGTTTCAAAAGGCCCTCGAGAGTTATTGTTCAGCTATAACTATTAATCCTCTCAACGCAGAAGCCAATTGGAATAAATCTCTATTATTACTTTTATTAGGTGATTACAAGAGCGGCTTACCTCTTTACGAGTGGCGTTGGAGAAGAGAGAACACATCCTCTCCCGTTCGAGCGTTCAATGCTCCCCTATGGCTTGGCAAGGAAGATATCAAGGGTAAAACAATCTTAATACATGGTGAACAGGGACTTGGGGACTCTATTCAGTTTTGTCGGTATATCAAGGACGTAGCGAATTTAGGAGCTCGAGTGATCTTAGAGGATCAAAAGCCTCTCCAAAATTTATTTAAGAATTTAGAAGGTGTTGGTGAATTTATAGTGTTCGGGGATCCTCTCCCACGTTTTGACTTTCATTGCCCGATGCTTAGTTTGCCTCTTGCGTTCAATACTACTTATGCGACAGTTCCTGATCCAACGCCGTACCTTTTTGCTCAACCAGAAAAAGTTGCTTATTGGAAGAGCAAACTAGGTCAGACATCAAAACGCCGAATTGGAATTTGCTGGAGCAGTACTTCGCCCTTCAGATTTGACGGTAAGCGAAGTATGAAACTGAGTGAATTCATCAAGTTATTACCCGTAACAGGTACCGGGGAAATTGAATATGTTTGTCTTCAAAAGGAGATCAAATCCGAAGACATTGAAACTCTAGCATCCAGAGCGGATATTCTTTTTGTCGGTAACGATATCCACGACTTCACGGATACTGCCGCCCTTATTGAGTCTTGTGACGAGGTGATCAGCACCTGCACCAGTGTTCCCCATTTAAGTGCAGCGATGAACAAAAAAACTCGGATACTACTCTCCTTCGTTCCAGATTGGAGATGGGGTTTACATAGTAATAAAACTCCTTACTATAAATCAGTTGAATTAATACGTCAGTCTGCACTTAACTCATGGTATGTGGACCCATTAGATTGAAGATAACGCCATCATGCTTAAGGGACATTACTAGCCAGGCAATAGCCCCTAATAAGTGCATAATTACAAAGTGGGTTTTTCCATTTACTTCTTTTTTCATTCGAAGATAATTAAATCCACAAACCATCGGACCCCATATATGCAAGAAAATGGCACTCAATAAACAGATTTGCAATTCTAAGTACACGGGATATTTTGTTTATTTTTCATATAAAGGCTATAGACTCTATGAACTCACCCACCGCACCTTTAAGTAACCCTGCTCCGTTAATACCGGCTCAAGGTAAAACCGTTACTGAGGTGAGTTGGGGGCTAAAGCCTTTTTTTGAATCTATTGACTGGGGAGCTCCTGAGGTTTTCACCAGAAACTTACCCAAACCAACGACCTCCAAATCCGTTCAAGTTTGCCCTGCAGCCGTTGATTTTGATGCTCGGTACTTTGTGATTAAATGTCCCGCAGATTTGACGATTCGTTTGATATTGGATGAAAACGCTGCACCAACTCTTCAAACGAATACAGTGCCAGGCTCTTCCACAAAAAGATCTAGTCTAGATTCATCGGCAACCTTAAGCGATCCCAATGACTGGCGACACAAAGACCGCCCGATAATTCAAATACCAACTCCTTATGTATTTTTGTCCGAGGATCTTGTTTATTTAAACCTCTCGCCTGCATTCATGGATTACAGATCCTCGCCCTTACCTGGTATGACGATGAATGCAAGGTTTACAATAAAAACACAACCAAATCAACTTGTATGGTCTTTTGAATGGCACGATATTCAAAAAGAGATTAAATTTAAACAAGGAGAGCCGTGGTTTTACGTTTATTTTGAATCGAGTGATCCCTCTCGAAAAGTCAGATTACTGGAGCCTGAACAATCAGATCATCTCTTATATTAGTTTTCTTACTCATTACCCTATCATTACAGAAGTCCTATATTTTTTTTATTCGTAGTTATTTAAATTAATTTTTGTCAATGGAAATAATAATTTTTTAGGCCTTCTTTTACGAGCCTGGGCAAAGAGCGAGAAAGTTTGCCTAACGTAGTTTGTTACGCCGTGAAGAGATTGAATATATTTTTTAACTTCATGCGTTAACTCGCATTCCACTAAATTAACCATTTGTGTTGGATCTTCAGTCTCAAATTTTGCATAAAACCACGGATCGCCGCGTTTTAGATTAATTTCCATTTTGGTGTCATACCACTCAAAAGCCCACATGAGTTGCCTTGGCCATACATCAATAGGAAATCTACCGTCTATTAGTAAACCGGGCAACTGCGTCTTACTGTAATGCATATAAGCAGGCATCTGATTGATATAAACTGGTGTATCGGCTAAGCAGATGTATGGCGTTATAACTTGTATTATGGGTCGGTCCGGATGGCGCCACTCGTTCTTAGAGGTGAGTTGTACCAGTTGGCTCAACATTTGTTGACGCACAGAGCTCTTGTCTCCATCTACGTTTTGAAGGTTTGGATTGCCGTTTTTGTCTATGAAGTATCTCAGATGAAGATCCACAGGGCATCTAAATAGGCAGAATCTTCCATCTGGAGCGTTAAAAGAGTCACTAGTCTCAACACAATTCATTAAGTCGCCAATCGGCTCAGGATCTCCCCAAATGACGGATGCAGGAAAATCAAGCAACGCCCACCCCACGGTTGCAGGATTTGATTTTTTTTGAATTTCTGAAAAATTACTTGTCATCATGTTTACCCATTACTTATTTGAATTCATAGAAGATTATCACATTAGGTTCTTGTATTATCTGCATATAAGAGAGCACTGGGGTTCCCTCCGGCACAACTAGTTTCCTATCAAATACAGAACCAAGCTACTATGCCCGTTGCTGAATCTTATCTCTATTAGACACGGCACCCATTTTTAAGCGCACGGGCAACCCAAGTTGACCCAAGTCAATAGCCTGTGATAGTTACTGTGGCTTCCAGTTATGAGGCAGCAGCTCGTGAATGAAATGGTTTTTGTGCGTTGGCAAACGCTCCAGCACATCCTTGAGGTAAAGATATGGGTCGTGACCGTTAAATTTTGCCGATTGAATCAAACTCATCGCTGCAACTGCTCGCTTACCTGCTCGGTGTGATCCGGCAAATAACCAATTCTTACGACCAATAGCAATGGGGCGAATCGCATTC
>CAITYM010000067.1 GCA_903896615.1 uncultured Burkholderiales bacterium | reverse complement strand
TAGAGCGTAGCTACATGGACAAAGCATCCCAAGAGGCGACGCTGCTGACCGTGACCAGCTCGTTTGTAGAAATAAACCCCGATAACGCTGAGTATCAAAAGAAGCTCCTTGGATCGTTTTTAAGTCCAGCTAGTTATACAAAAATCGAGCGAGATATAGATGTCAGAGTGGCACAACTCACGGCCCAAAGAGAGCTTGGCAGTTATTACTTTGTCCTCAAAAAATATGAATACGACCCTGTCATCAACAAACACTATGTTATGGGTGAACTACATACGGTGAATGCTGCCAAAGACACCTCACAACTATTTGTCTTTGAGTACACGGCACATATTGAGAATTACCGCTTATGGGTTGATGAGCTCGTCACTTACGAAGGTGATAGAGCGCACAACTCTGAATATTTAAAAGGTCAAAAGAAGTGAAACCCCCTAAATTATTACTTTATACAACGCTCGTAGCTGTTGCACAGGCAGGGATGGCGCAATCCTTGAATTTACCCGTGAACCAAGGTTTACCTGCTACGCAAACAATTCAGCAAACCGCCCCCTTACTGGGGCCCACTGAGACTCAGCGCTCAATTCCCCCTGTATCAGTGAATGCTGTAAAAGTTTCTTCTAAACCAAGAAATAAGTCAACGTTTGACAGTAAAGACATTCACGGCGATGTAGCGGTCAAGGAAACACCTCTAAAAGAGGTCATCCTCCCTGGAGTGATGCGATTAGAGGGCGAGAGCCTGAATGCACTCGATCCCAGCCGCGCCAAGCACATACAAATGAACAACGGTGGTTCACAAACTGTATATGTGAGTGCGTCTGAGATAAACCGGATTCAACTGCCCTTTAACAATCCTAAAGTGATTACGTCGGGAGACCTGAGCGTTGATAAATCCGAAAACTCCAACAACGTCTATTTTTCATTCAAAAAGGATGCGCGTCCAGTTCAGATGTTTTTTGAAAATACAGAGACAAATACGGTTATTGGGCTTCAACTCATACCAAAGACTGCCCTTGCCTCGCAGACAGTTTTGATTGACGATGTAACGCCGCAAACGAGGGCTCTTGCAGGCGCCAACAGTACAAGTACCAACCCTAACAAAAATCAGAGTTTTATTGAGACGATGCAGTACCTACAAGAAGTGACTGCCAAGGGCGGCGTCCCGCCCGGATACTCAGCCATCGATGTCGTTCTTAAACCGATCACCAAGAACGGCTTTGTCTTAACAGTGGACAAGAAGCTCTCATCTCAGCAAAACGATATCTGGGTCTACAAAGTATTTAATCCACTAAAAACAAGAATTGTTCTTCAAGAGACTGAGTTTGGATGCGAAGCAGGAATCTGTAATCCAGATATTTTGTCTGTTAGCTTGTATCCCTCACCGTCCATCGAGCCAAACGGAACTACCACAGCGATTGTGATTGCTAAAAGGACTTTGAAATGAAGGCACTTGACAATCTAAAGACTGCTTGGGAGGACTCGTCAAAGAATGCAAAACTTGCAGCAGTAGCAAGCGTGGCAGTTCTTGGGTTGATTATCTTTATTCAAGCGAATCGTAATTC
>CAITYM010000066.1 GCA_903896615.1 uncultured Burkholderiales bacterium | reverse complement strand
TGCACGCATGATCATGATGACGACTCATTTCACTGGGCGTGTTCCGTTTAAGAAGGTCTACATTCACGGGCTTGTACTGGATGCCAGCGGCAAGAAGATGAGCAAGTCAGAGGGAAATGTGTTAGATCCAGTTGATTTAATAGACGGCATTGAGCTTGGGCCGCTTTTAGAAAAACGTGTAGTTGGACTTCGCAGGCCAGAGACTGCGGGGCAAGTCAAGAAAGAGACAGAAAAAGAGTTTCCAAACGGTATCCCAAGCTACGGTGCAGACGCGCTGAGATTTACCTTTGCTTCAATGGCAACACTTGGGCGAAGTATTAATTTTGATAGCAAGAGATGTGAGGGTTATAGAAACTTTTGCAACAAACTTTGGAATGCAACCCGCTTCGTACTTATGAACTGCGAAGGTCAGGACTGTGGTTTGATGGAGCACACCAAAGAGGAATGCGGAGTTGGAGGTCGAGCACACGGCTACATGTCATTTAGCCAACCTGATCGCTGGATCGTCTCACATTTGCAAAGACTGGAGGCACAAGTTGAGCAAGGGTTTAAGGACTATCGTTTAGACATCGTAGCCAACTCAATTTATGAATTTGTATGGAATGAATTTTGTGATTGGTATTTGGAGATTGCTAAGGTACAAATCATGGGGGGCGAGATTGCAGTGCAACGCGCAACGCGTCGCACACTTATTCGCACACTTGAGACGTTGCTAAGGCTTGCTCACCCGATCATTCCTTTTATTACAGAGGAGTTATGGCAAATAGTTGCACCCGTTGCGGGCAGAGCCAATAATGTTGATGTGAGCCTCATGTCTGTATCTATTTCAAGCTACCCCAAAACTCAACCCGAGCGCATTGATACGGTCGCTGAACAGTATGTACAGGATTTGAAAGCATTGGTAGATGCGTGTCGCAACTTAAGAGGTGAGATGGGCGTGTCGCCTGCAACAAAGTTACCCCTGCTCGTGCTTGGTGCAGATGAGCGAGTGCAAAAAATGGTTCCAGCTTTAAAAACGCTCGCCAAACTCAGTGAGATTAAACTCTTTGAGGACGAAACGCTTTGGAGCAAAAGTAGTGAATCCTCTCCTGTTGCGGTGGTTGGCAACGTAAGGATGTGTTTACATATCCAAGTTGACGCAGTCGCAGAGCGAGCACGTTTAGGTAAAGAGATTTTGCGAATTCAAACTGAGTTAGCTAAAGGAAATGTGAAATTAGCTAACGAAGCATTTGTTGCAAAAGCCCCTCCAGCAGTGATTGAGCAGGAGAGAAAGCGAATGGCTGAGTTTGAGCAAACACTTGCTAAATTAGAGACACAGTTGTCTAAGTTACCAGCTTAATTTTTGCTGGTGAGGTGGACTTGCATTACTTGCAACTGTGGTATCAATGCGCCCATATGGTTTGGGCGCACAATTAACGTCTTTTTAAGATGTGAATGAAATCACTGTCTTGTGTTTGTTGCTCCAAAAGTTCATTGCCTGTTTGTTTGCAAAAAGCTGCGAAGTCTCTAATCGAGCCACTATCAGTGGATAAAACGCGCAGGACCTGACCTGAGCTCATCGACGATAACGCTTTCTTGGCTTTAAGTATGGGTAGAGGGCAGTTTAAGCCGCGTGTATCGAGTTCAATGTCAATGTTCATATTTGCTTGAAGGCGTTGAAGGGTTAAGGGTGTAAGTATCAATGCTTTAAGTGATAAGGATTGTGCTTAAATAGTTGAGGACGCTGCATTAATTCTCTCAATCTCCTCCCACTCCATGAATTGGGGTGAAATTGATTTTGACTTAAGCCAGTCCGCCAGTCCGTAACCCGTTCCTGCGGGCCAGCAAATTAAGTCTTTAAATTCAAAAAGTCTATACCCAAGTAATTCAGGCGAGAGCCTTATCTCGCCCCCATCTTTGGTGAGCGCATGATAGACGATGAGTACTTGGTTGCGACGCTGGAAATCATAAACACCGATGAGTTGAAGGTGGGTTACCTCTAAGTTCGTTTCCTCTTTGATCTCGCGCGTGATTCCTTCCTGTGGTGATTCACCCGCTTCCATGAATCCCGTAATCAATGCAAATCGGTGCGGGCTGCTCCAGGCTGCATTTCTAGCCAAAAGGATTTTCCCCTTGTGCTCGACAATTCCAGCAAGCACAGGGGTTGGGTTATTCCAGTGCGTCCAGCCGCACTGTGTGCAAGCCCTGCGTTCAGTTGCCCCTGAGTCCTCTTGACGAATAACTAGGGCGAGCGAGTTCGCACACATGGGGCAGTATTTATAGTCACTCATGCGGGGAACACCCCCGTAGATAAATACCTGTCCCCCCTGTCGCAAACTATAAATACGATAGTTGCATTGGTGAGTTGTTTGGACAACTCAAGCGCTACCCAACAAGCCCCAGCCGCTGAGATGCCAGCGAAGATGCCTTCCTCTTTTGCCAAGCGTCTGCACATTTGTTCTGCATCCAATTGGCTAACTAAATTAATCTGATCCACATGAGTTGGATCATAGATTTTAGGTAGGTAAGCAGGCGCCCATTTGCGGATACCTGGGATCCTAGAGCCTTCGCTGGGTTGAGCGCCAATGATTTGAATCTGCGCGTTCTTGGATTTTAGAAACTGGGAGACGCCTGTGATGGTGCCCGTCGTGCCCATGGCGCTGACAAAGTGCGTGATTTGTCCGTGGGTATCTTTCCAAATTTCGGGCCCTGTGGTCTCAAAATGTATTCTGGGGTTATCGGCATTTGCAAATTGATCAAGTAAGTGGCCTTTACCGTCCTTTTGCATTTGCAGCGCCAAGTCACGTGCACCTTCCATCCCAATACTTCTCGGAGTTAAGATGAGTTCCGCTCCAAAAGCCTTCATCGTTTGAGCCCGCTCTATGGATAAGTCCTCGGGCATGATGAGAATCATTTTGTAGCCCTTGATGGCTGCTGCCATGGCTAAGGCGATGCCTGTGTTACCTGAGGTTGCCTCGATAAGGGTGTCTCCACCTTTGATCGTGCCCCGTTCTTCAGCCCGCTTGATCATAGACATTGCTGGGCGGTCTTTGACGGAGCCTGCGGGATTGTTGCCCTCCAGTTTGGCAAGCAAAACGTTACCCCTTGACTTGTTTTCTTCTATATTTAGCCGTTGTAAGGCTACAAGAGGCGTGTGTCCAATTGTGGACTCTAAGGTGGGGTATTGCATAACTATTAAGTGAATTAGCCTCGATTTGATGCTAATTATGACGCTTTGTTGGGTGCCTTATTGAATCAGAGGCTATACTGTGCCATAATTTAGATCCCCTTCATTGCCGGAGTGGCGAAATTGGTAGACGCAGCAGATTCAAAATCTGCCGGTGCTAAACACCGTGCCGGTTCGAGTCCGGCCCCCGGCACCATTGATATACCCATCAATGGTTTTAACGCTTTTAGAACCCTCAATTATGAAGGTTCCTAATATTTGCACAGTGTTTGAGTCCCTTAAACGGAACCATTGATTTCCTGGATTTGCAGATTAATGCGTAGATCATGGTTTCCAATACACATCTAAAATGCACTTGCACTTATTACATTAAATGGATTACTCTCCAAATTAATGCTTGATTAGTTAGACCGGGAAACAGAGGTGGTTTAATCCGCAATACGCAATACGCAATACGCAATACGCAATACACAATCTAAATATAGGATGGGTTAGGGTAGAGCAGAGTAGTTGCAAAGTTTAGTTCTTGGGCATCCAAAAAGAATTGTAGTAATCCGAAGGACGGTCTAGATTTTCCATAAGCGAATTGATTAGGTCTTCGTTCGAATAATCTTCTGTGCTTATCAGTGCTGAATTTCCTAGGCCGTACTTAAGTCCTTCTATGCTAAACCCTAGGGTTTTTAAAATAGTGGGAGCAACTGAGAAGTGGACGAGTTGGTCTCTATTCTTTTTGAAATCGTTGCCTACGATCCATTTGTTGAAGATATAGCTTTCTTTAGTAGAAGTCAACTTGTCATAAACTACATTTGTCATTCACAGGTGATCCCCCAGGATAACAATATTTGTGTTCTTTAAATAACCTTTTGAACTGGTATACCCAATGATGTCAGCCACTTGATGTGAAGTGCATTTCACAATATCTGTAAAAGAACTTCCCCCCGATGATTTACATGTTTTAGATAAAAATCCATTCGGAAAATGTGTGTCAACTGTCAGCAAGGTTAGATTAAAAGGTTTACTACTCAACTCTAAGCGATCTAGTTCTGATTTGGCCTCAGACATTAGATCGTCGTCATACAAACCCCAGCCGTTCATATCAGATGCCTTGAAGCGGCCAGTATTTAGCCACTCCTCTTTGCCCATAATTTTTGTATATCCATGCTGCTCTAAGAATTTACCTTTACCCGAAAATGTAGATGACGCTCCGCCCAAGAAAACATTGGTGTAACCCGCTTTTGATAAAGTGTCGCCAAGGCAGGTTACATTAGGTAGGAACTTTTTGGCAATGTTTCCTTGCATGTTTATATTAGCCAATGCTATTGGTTTTAAGGGTATTGCGCACTGGGTGCTAACAATACCTGCAATAGTCCAACCAGTGCCTGGTGTTTGAATATAGCGCTTAAATTCAATTCCCTTGATGTCATCAAGTTCTTGTAATAAATTTTCGCCAAATATAGATGTGTTGGAGTAATTTTTATCAAGACTTTCAACATAGATCAGAATTAAATTCCGAGGTTTTGAGGGTTTTGTGATTTTTAATGTGTCAGGGTTAACATAATTTTCCTTGATGTAGTCTGAAGTCCTTTTGTAGTCAAAGTAATTTTTAACACCAAAGTTTAATGATGCTACGACAACAGCAAATGTCAAAATAATTATGGGAGCACTCTTGGAAAAAAGGCTTGTGAGATAGTTGGTTGAGGAAGTTTTAGAGTCAGCTCTATATAACTTTATTTCAAACAAAGTCATCAAAATAGATGCGACTAGGGATGTGAGTATGACGTTATTAAAAAAACTGAGGATCAACCGACGGTCTAATTCTTCAAATAATTTGGAGGAATATTCAAAATGAAAAATGATTTGTTCTATGTTAGGTCTGCCAAAAACTCTTGAAATCCAGTATACAAATGTTAAGGTGGTAAAAGGAATTAAGTACCCTAGTAGTCTGTTTTTAGCCAATAACCTATTTTCATTTCTTCTTAGAGTTATGGATTTGCCATAAAAAATTGCAAGTGCGGATGTTGCAAATGAAATTAACATTAACCAAGACTCAAAATCTCCTACAGAAAAAGAATAAATAGGATCAATGAAGAAAAACTCAAGCGCAAAAAATGAAATCGGAATTTGTATAAAGGTAGATATTAAATTTGATGAAAACGTTGTTAGAAATATCAAAACGATATATCCAAAGACAGCCCCCGTCAGTCCAAATATTTTATAGAGTGTGGCCGCCCATAGGAGACCAATTAGACTGGTTAAAGCAACCTTTGTTGGGTGGCTTAGCTGTTGAGTGAAAGGGTAGCGCATTGGCTGTGTATATTATTTCTATAGATTGATAATATATTACCTTACACATCTACCGGTAGCTGAGCTATATTTTTTTTGTAAAGTTGCTAGAGATGTACCTACCCTTTAGTGGGGATTGTGATTGTCACATTGCCTTATTCGTAAAATCAGCCATTGACGCATTAATTCTTCAAGCCTTCAAGCGATTTCGGTACGAGTTTTTATAATTTGATTCAACACATTTTCCCAAAAGCTTAGCGCGGGTCGCACCGTTTAGTTCTGATCATCCAAATGTAATAATTTGCCAAATATCCTGGCCCCCTCATGGATGAGTACAGACTTATATATTAAATCCCCAGTAATTCTAGAATTAGTCGCAACCTCAACTTGCGAAGTTACTTTAATATTTCCGTTAACAAGGCCGTTGATTAAAGCTTCAGGCGCAAAAATATCACCCTCAATACCCCCGTCAATTACAACAAAACTATCAGACACGATGTTTCCTACCACCATCGCAGAGGTGCCAATGATGGTAGTTCCAGTTTTACGCCTTTTGTCTGTTTTTTTGAAGGTATTTAAACTCATTAGATGGGGTGTGAAATAGCCGTAGCTTATTAGTTATATCGACACTGTATTTCATTTCTTTATCTATTTATAACTTATGTGAAAATAAATAAATTCATACCCTTTTTGTCTTATTTATGAGGTTTTATCAAGGGTATAAAAACTCACTTGCATTTCACGAAAAAGAGTTAATGTTTGAAAATCAACTGCGAAATACTCTGCCCAAAATATATTCGACTCGTACTAATTAAGTACAGAGCAAAACTGTGTTCACCCCTTGCTAACTCCGCATTCAATTAGATCTGACGACTGAGACAAACTGCACCCCACTGCGAAGCCCTATAGCTCCTTGGTAACCGTTGGCATCTGTGTACAAAGGAGCATCAGAGTGCCAGAAATTTTGGCCACTATTTGGGCTAAATAACAGATCTGATGAAGTAGAAGGTGCTCCCCAAAGTTGTACTGATCCCCCTGGAGTTAGCAAGCACTCAGACGAACTTATTAATCTGCCGTAAGGGGTTGTCCCGCCAATGTGCATGTTGGGTGGGAAATTGGGCTGACCTGGTGTGTGTTGCAACCAAGATTGCCCCATGCCTAGTGGGAAAACACCGTCATCAGCGTTGCCGATAACCCCGTCCATGCCAGCAGTTCCTTTATAAAAGGTTGAAGGATCTGTGCCTATGAAGGAGAAGTAGGCAGTGGGGACGCTGCCGCCCTCGAACTGAAAATCTAAGTACGTACCTGCAGGTCCGATATACATAAGATATATGGCAGTGCCCACATATCTGGGCGTCGTCGCGGTTTCCTGGGGTAAGCGGGTGACCGCTATGCGCATCACGATATTTGGGTTTTGGGAGTGCTGAAGCCAAACGTCATACTGAGGGGAGTAGGTGGGATCCCATTGACCACTATTTTGTGCAATAAGGATTTCGTTGGATCCGGCACTGGGTTGGTACCAGGCAAAAGCACCTGCAGGATTTGATCCGATGTTGCGAAAATCTCCACCGTAAATAAATCCATTTGTATCTTTGGGTTTGACGATAACGCTACCCCAGAAATTGGTGGAATAAGAGGTACGACTGAGCACCCTTTGTGTATTGACCGTATCACAGCCCAAAGACGGTATAACGCTTTGATCCACTAAGCCAAGTAAAGTCTTGCCAAAATTTGTGGCAGCAACAGAGGTCGTCATCCGTGAGGGGGTTGTCTTTATTGCATTTACAGCCGTGATCAGTGAGGTCACAGCAGGATCAAGTGCAAAGGTGCTTGGGTCTTGGTTGAAATTTACATTTGTCCTCGCCAAAGCCGCTACCCGAGTATCAATTTGAATGCCGTCGTCTGGATTGTTGTTCTCATCAAGAGATTGAAGTAGGTAGGCTACATTGGTTACAACTGGATCGCCCAGTGATCCAGTTGTACTCATATTAAGAGGCGTCACAGTGGACATTGCAGAAATCGAGGGAAATGTAATTGCACCAATTGAGAAAGTCACAGTCTCACCCGGCACGTACACATAATTGCCGTTTGCATCTGTTACGCCTGTTTGGGTGCCTGTTTGGTAGCTTATTCCACTGACCGCGCTGTCAATAAAACTACCCGTTTGCGTGGCAAGTGATGAGCTCGATGAATGAGTGCCGGGACTGGCGGTCAAGCCCGCACCTCCTCCTCCACCGCATGAAATAAGGCAGGGGAAGGTGAGGGTCGCAACAAGTAGTTTAAAAGTATTAGTAAATCTCATTAATTTAACCAAATCTGCGTTTTTAGCACCTACATCAGTACCTTTTGGCAGTTCCCTATAGATCGACAGGGAAACCAAGGGCTTGAGCCAAAGGGGTATTGAAACTCGGGTAAAGTGGTGTGCTCGCAAGCTATCCGAAAAGAGCAATTTAGAGGGTCTCCTTAAAAGATACTTTTAGTTCTTGGTCTCGTTGCTGCAGTATTCAATAATTAATATCCCAAAAATTTTCCAAACCATTTTTTTTAAACAACATAATTCATGAGTCATTTATTTTCTCCGCTCGATCTTAGTGCTCCGCAAGGAGCTGTTCATTTGGATAACCGCATTGTGGTGGCCCCAATGTGTCAATACGCAGCTGTGGATGGGTATGCCAACGATTGGCATTTGATGCACTGGGCTAATTTACTCAACAGTGGAGCAGGCATGTTCACGATTGAGGCAACTGCTGTAACGCCTGAGGGACGCATTACGCCCAAATGTTTAGGACTATGGGACGATGCACACGCCGCATCTGTAGAGAGTCACCTAACCAGGGCCAGAGCGATTGCTCCTAAAGTGCCCGTTTGTATTCAACTCGCTCACGCAGGGCGCAAGGCCTCAAGCGCTGTGCCTTGGAGGGGCGGGCAACTCTTGCCTGTTGGACAGGGTTTGGATGCGGGTTGGGAGACTTGGGGGCCCTCTGCGGTCCCACAACTGAGCGGTGAGCGCAGTCCTCACGAACTGGACAAAGCACAGATGGAGAAAATCATTGCAGGCTTTGCGTTGAGTGCTGCCTATTCCCAAAAAATGGGAATCGAGGCTGTCGAGTTACACGCAGCCCACGGGTATTTGTTACACCAATTTTTATCGCCCATTGCCAATCACCGAACCGATCAATATGGGGGTACCTTTGAAAACCGAATTCGCTTTTTAATGGAGGTCTTAAAGGAGGTTAGATCCGCTTTCAAGGGGGCGCTCGGGGTGAGAATTTCTGCAACCGACTGGGTCGAAGGTGGTTGGACCCCACAGGAGACCGCAGATTTATCGTTGATCCTAAAAAACGCAGGCGCAAACTTTGTGCACATCTCATCTGGAGGAGTTGCGCAAAATCAAAAAATAACTTTAGGCCCCAATTACCAAGTGCCTTTTGCAAAATTGGCCAAAGAGCGCAGCGGTCTCACAACCACTGCAGTTGGTTTAATTACGGACCCACACCAAGCCGATGACATTATTAAAAATGGTGAGGCTGATTTGGTTGCACTTGCAAGAGCGTTCCTATACAAACCACGTTGGGGGTGGGAGGCCGCGGCAGCGCTTAATGCGAAAGTTCCCGCAATGGCTCAGTATTGGCGCTGCCTGCCACGAGAGGCGCAGCATATATTTGACATCTCAGGGATGGGGATGAGGTAATCAACGGATCTGAGATGGGCGGGGGCGCAGGCGCAGGAGGAAGCGAAGGCGAAGGCGGAGTTAGGCCGCGCTTGTAGCGCTCAGCCCCTCTTTAATTGTTGGATATTTCAAGCTCAACTTTAACTCCCGCTTTAACCTATGGTTTAGCAGTCTTCTAGACTCTTGCATAAAGCTTAATTGCATCGCTGGGAGCTCAAGCCGTGCTTTGTCCAAACTTATACGGGGAGGACGTGCAAGGCCAAAATGATCTGCAGCCCAGTCCATATACTCCGCCATTTTCATCTGTGTATCGTCGCTCGTGTTGATACTTCTAAGGTTTGGACCCCTCCAAAGCGCGAGCCAACAAGCCCTTGCTAAATCATCGGCTTGGATGTGATTGGTGTACACATCGGCGCTCGGTTCTAGGACAGGGGTACCTCTTTTGAGCCGTCCCTCAGGCGTACCTTGATCCCTATCGAGTGCATAAATACCCGGCACCCTCAGTGTGGTGACGCGTGTTGAGCCGAGCAGAGCGAGGCTTAGAAATCTCATTAAAGCTTCTGCGTGAACCCGTCGCTTGGCTCGCTCGGTTGTGGGGTTTAAGGAGCGCGTCTCCCCAACCCACTCCCCCGCGCAGTTGCCGTAGACGCCCGTGGTCGATGCGTATACACAGTGCAGTGCTGGAGATCTTTTTAAGAGTGCGTGAACCAGGTTTTGAGTTCTCGGATCGTGCTCCCCCACTGCAGGGGGTGGGGCAAGGTGAGCCACTCGGGTGGCCAGTCCGCTGAGCCTGCTGAGGGTGCTTGCTTGGTCTAAGTCACCCGTAATGGCGGTTATTCCCTGCTGGTTCAGATCTACCACCCTCTCTGGGCTTGAGGTTAGGGCAATTATTCGTACGTTGGGTCTGGCAACGCGAGCCAATCTCACGCCAATATCACCACAACCGATGATTAAAAGACGTTCTTTTTTAAAACGAGAGGGCAAAGCGCCCAAAGGAGTTTGATTTGAGGGCAAAATTGAGGGTTCGCTAAATGTGAGCTAAATAATTAGACTAAGGATACACAAAAATGAGCTTTCAGATCACGGTTGAGCCAAGTGGGCGTTCTTTCCAGGCGGATGAAACAGAGACTTTACTCACCGCGGGTATTCGCCAAGGGATTGGACTGCCCTACGGGTGCAAGGACGGAGCCTGTGGATCTTGTAAATGCAAAGTGATCTCAGGTGAAGTGGTGATGGGGGAACATCAAGCAAAAGCGCTGAGCCCTGAGGAGCAAGCCCAGGGTCTTATATTGACATGCCGCTCAACCGCCAAGACAGATTTGGTCCTCGAGTCCAAGCAGGTGGTTGAGGAGGGCGCTTTCCCTGTGAAGAAGATGCCTGTTAGAGTGTTCTCTCTTGAGAAGAAAGCGGACGATGTGATGCTGGTGAAACTGCAAGTACCCGCAGGCGACTTGATGAAATACAAGGCCGGCCAGTACGTGGATTTCTTGCTCAGAGACGGCTCCAGAAGAAGTTACTCCATGGCCAATGCTCCGCATACCGTGACCGCAGAGACTCCTCACATTGAACTGCATATTCGCCACATGGTGGGCGGTGTATTCACGGACCACGTTTTTGGTGCGATGAAGGAGAAAGAAATTCAGCGTATTGAGGGGCCACAGGGATCTTTTTTCTTAAGAGAGTCTGACAAGCCCATGATCTTTCTTGCCTCGGGTACGGGCTTTGCCCCGATTAAAGCTTTGATTGAGGAGATGCGTTTTAACGACAACAAGAGATCTGTTAGCTTTTACTGGGGCGCGCGCAGGCCAGCGGATCTGTACATGCACGAGTGGGTGCTTGAGCAAGCCAAAGAGATGCCTAACTTTAACTACATTCCTGTGGTCTCGGATGCGCAGGCCAGCGATGCATGGACGGGTAGGACCGGGTTTGTGCACAACGGTGTGGTTGAAGATTTTAAAGATCTGTCCAACTACCAGGTCTACGCCTGTGGTGCGCCTATTGTGGTTGAGAGTGCCCAGAGTGCCTACACAAAGCTTGGCTTACCAAGTGAGGAGTTTTACGCGGACTCCTTTACCAGTGCGCTTGACAAAATTTAAAGTCAGCACAAACCACCAAAACGACTCTAAACTAAATATTCTCTATGAACCCCAATGATCAAACCCCGCGTGAAGAGTCCCGCCCTGAGGATCCAACGCAGGGTTCTGATGTTCAGCAAAATGCTGAATCTGTGGTGCAAGTAGATATACCTGCTTTATCTGCAGAGCCGTCTAGTTTGCAACAAGTCGTGAATCCGTTGGTAACCGATCAAGGGTCTGAACATTTTGAAGAACATTTAGATGAACATGAATTTGAAACGCAAACCTTTGAGGCACCCGAGTTTATAGACACTGAAGTAGAGTTCAACGCTGATGAGTACATGGGGGAAGTTGAGGACACTCCTGCTACCGAGCAGTTACGCATACCTCCTCACTCCTTGGAGGCCGAGTCAAGCGTGCTCGGCGGTGTGTTGCTTGACAACTCCTCTTGGGACAAGATAGGAGACTTGCTTGCAGAGGAGGACTTTTACCGCTACGAGCACCGGCTGATATTTGGCGCTATTCATTCGCTAATGAACGCTGCCAGGGCAGCAGATACGTTAACCGTTTTTGAGCACCTCAAAGCGCAAGGCAAGGCGGAGGAGGCCGGCAACATTGAGTATTTAAACTCACTTGCTCAGTACATTCCGAGTGAGAGCAACATTAGACGCTTTGCTGAGATTGTGCGCGAGCGCGCGATGTTAAGAAAATTACTCAGTGTGAGCGAGGAGATTACGACCAGTGCGATGAATACGGGTGGACGAGCGGTGCCCACTATATTGGATGAGGCGGAGCAAAAGATCTTTAACGTAGGTGAGGAAAGTGCTCGTAAACGCCAAGGCTTTCAAAAGATGGATACGCTGGGTTCAACGCTTTTAGACCGAGTTAAAGAGATGGCAGCCAACCCCAATGATGTGACCGGGGTGCCCACAGGTTTTATAGATTTAGACAGAATGACTTCTGGCTTGCAAGGTGGAGATTTAATTGTTTTAGCCGCTCGTCCCTCGATGGGTAAGACAGCACTTGCAATCAACATTGCAGAGCATGTTGCACTTAATGAGGGCTTACCGGTTGCTATATTCTCAATGGAGATGGGCGCAGCGCAGTTGGTTGTGAGGATTGTTGGCTCCTTAGGTCGCATTGATCAAAATAGACTGCGAACAGGCAAGTTACAACCCGACGAGTGGTCAAGACTCATTGAAACATCTGACAGGATAGGTAAGTCATCTATGTTCATTGACGAGTCGCCCGGTCTGACGCCAAGTGAGCTCAGAGCGAACGCGAGGAGGTTGTCTAGGCGTTGCGGCAAGCTTGGACTTATCGTGGTTGATTATTTGCAGTTGATGTCCGGTAGTAACGGTACGGACGGGGACAACCGGGCGACTGAGCTGGGTGAGATATCAAGGGGGCTGAAGATGCTTGCTAAGGAGTTACAGTGCCCAGTTATTGCGCTGTCTCAGTTAAACCGGGGCGTAGAGCAGCGCACAGATAAAAAACCGATGATGTCTGATCTTCGTGAATCAGGTGCAATCGAGCAGGATGCGGATGTGATCATGTTCATCTATAGAGATGATTACTACACCAAAGAATTATCCAAAGAACCGGGTGTGGCCGAGATTATTATTGCCAAACAACGTAATGGACCGACTGGCTCGGTTAAGCTTGCGTTCTTAAAGAATATAACGAAGTTTGAATCGCTGGCAACGGGTTACCACTAATTAAATACAAAATTTGACCCATTGATTTCTTTAGATTTGATATTTCTCCCCCCCCAACCCCTTAAGTCTCACCCAGATATGAGGCTTTAATTCTGCTGTCATGCAGCAACTCTGAGCCACTCCCGGAGTAAGCGATAGAGCCCGATTCCATCACGTAGGCTTGGTCTGCAATTAAAAGCGCGCGCTGTGCGTTTTGCTCTACCAAGAGTATGGACACGCCTTTTTTGGAAATATCTGCAATCACTTCGAATATTTTGTCAACCATTAACGGGGACAAGCCCATTGAGGGCTCGTCAAGCAACAAAAGTTTTGGGCGACTCATCAGCGCTCGACCCATAGCAAGCATTTGTTGCTCGCCCCCGGATAAGGTGCCCGCAAGTTGGTGCGCTCTTTCTTTGAGTCTTGGGAATGTTGTGAATACGCTTTGCAGATCCTCTTCAATGCCGGCTTTATCATCCCTTAGGTACGCACCCATTTGAAGGTTCTCTAAGATACTCATTCGCGTAAAAACACCCCGTCCCTCGGGAACCATTGCAAGGCCTAAACGCACAATGTCCCAAGCCCCCATACCGCCTATGCCCACACTCTCTAAGTGAATCGAGCCACTTGCAAAGGGGAGTGTGCCGGCTAGGGCGTTTAGGGTTGTTGTTTTACCCGCGCCGTTTGAGCCAATAAGTGCGACCAATTGCCCCTTTTGTACTTCCAAGCTCACGCCTTTAACGGCCTGAATACCGCCGTAATTCACATGCAAATCAGTGACTTGCAAGACCGGAGCGCTGGGTGTTTGAGTTGCAAGGGACATTGCTTTTTTATCTAAGATGTTGTCGTTGTAATTGAATGCGCTGCGCCTGAGCCCAGATAAGCTTCTATCACGCGTTCATTTCTTTGGACTTCTGAGGGGGTGCCTTCAGCGATTTTGGTTCCGTAGTCTAAGACGGTTAGTGTTTTGCACAAACCCATCACCAACTTCACATCGTGCTCGATGAGGAGGACTGTTTTACCGTCACGCTGGATTTGTTCAATTAAGTTCTTTAACTCCACTTTTTCAGTCGCGTTCATCCCGGCAGCGGGCTCATCTAAGGCCAGTAAATGAGGATCCGTTGCAAGTGCTCTTGCAATCTCTAGTCGCCTTTGGTCTCCGTAGCTAAGTGTTTTAGCCTTCACGCCTGCAAAACGCTCAATACCCACGTAATCAAGAAGTGCAAACGCACGCAGCCTAATCTCGTGTTCCTCTTTTGCAAACGAAGCCGTTCTAAATATGGCCCCTAACAGTCCAGAGTGAGTCCTCACGTGCCTTGCGACCATCACATTTTCAAGCACACTCATCTCTTTGAAGAGTCTGATATTTTGAAATGTTCTAGCAATCCCAGCACGCGCAACTTCGTGGACTTGAGAGGGTTTATAAGGCTTCCCGAGTAAGCGAAACTCCCCCGCATCTGCAGCATAAAGGCCTGTGATGATATTAAAGAATGTTGTCTTGCCTGCACCGTTAGGACCGATGAGCCCGTGTATGGAGCCTTGTGTAATATTGAGGTTGATGTCCTTGAGAGCTTGTAAGCCACCAAAACGCTTACTCACCCCCTCAACACTGAGCACCAGGGGTGCTGTGTCCTCATTAAGATTTAAATTCTTCTCACGATCAAGCATGTGCGCTGCCTTTACTGTCTGCACTGGAGTGCGCGCCGGCGAGTGCATCATGAGAGTGCAAAAGGGAATGAGAATGGGTATGCATGTGCTCAGGTGAGGGCCAAAGACCCCGCGGCCTAAGTAGCATCACACTCACCATGGCGAGCGCGATGAGGAGTTGTCTGAGGATTGCTGCGTCCAAGCGTCCCCCGCTCATCTCCTGCAAAGGCCCTGCTACGTAGCGCAACACTTCGGGTAGTGCAGCAAGTAATAGTGCCCCTAAGACAACACCAGGTAAATAACCGATCCCCCCCAGCACAACCATCGCCACAATCATGACCGATTCCATTAGGCTAAAAGACTCAGGAGATACAAATCCTTGAAAGGACGCAAACATAGCGCCTGATACGCCGCCAAATGTTGCGCCCATTCCGAATGCAGTTAACTTTAAGTTACGAGTATTTATGCCCATTGCTTTAGCGGCAATCTCGTCTTCACGAATGGCCATCCAGGCTCGCCCTATACGTGAATGCTCCAGTCTTGAGCAAATGAGAATGCTAAAACCAACCAGCACAAGGAATAAATAATAATAAAGCGTAACGGAGGGTAACTCTGTGAACCCTAGGTCTAGTTTTCGCGACAAAGGAACACCCATGATCGTGAACGGATCAATCTCACCAATGCCTTTTGGACCGTTCGTGATATTCACAGGCCGGTCAAGGTTATTTAAGAATACGCGAATGATTTCCCCAAATCCTAGTGTCACGATTGCAAGGTAATCCCCCCTAAGTTTTAAGGTGGGTGCGCCCAGTATTAATCCAAAGAGTCCTGCTAACAAGGCGCTTAAAGGAATTGCAATATAAAGCGGGGTGTGCAGGCCATCTGGAAACATCTGTGCAATCCAAGGAAATGCACTGGTTAGTTGGGGCGAGGAGAGCAGCGCGTACATGTACGCACCCACAGCAAAGAACGCAACGTATCCCAAATCTAATAAACCTGCGTAGCCAACCACAATATTCAGACCAAGTGCCAATAAAACGTAGAGCAGTGCAAAGTCAGCGATTCGAACCCAGGCATTGCCAAATATTTGAAGCAGCAGGGGCAACAGGAGTACAGATGCTGCGAATAAGACTTTCGCACCAGTGCTGGCACTCCTGATGGGGTGCGAATTTGAGTGTTGCGGAGGGGGGTCTTTTTTTAGCATGAAAAAGATTTGTAAGGAGATCTCTTGCGAATAATTCGCTGTCTAAGCATCATGAACGCTCCGCAGTTTGTTCACCCAGTAAACCAGAGGGCCTAAGCGTAAGAACTCCAATTAATACGATAAACGCAAAAATGTCTGAGTACTGACTACCTAAAACCCCGCCAGTGAGCTCTCCAATATAGCCCGATCCAATCGACTCGATCAGACCCAACAAAATGCCGCCGACGACTGCGCCCTGTAAGTTTCCGATTCCACCAAACACTGCTGCAGTGAAGGCTTTCAGGCCAGGGAGAAATCCCATCGTGTGTTGAATGGTTCCGTAATTAGATGCCCACATTACACCGGCAATGGCAGCAAGCACAGCGCCGATGATGAAGGTAGCTGAAATGACCATATCAGGTTTGACTCCCATGAGGGATGCAACGCGAGGATTCTCTGCGGTTGCCCGCATTGCACGACCCAGACGTGTTTTGTGAACCAAGTACATGAGAGCTGTCAAACTAAGCGCAGTCACTACAAGAATCATGATCTGTGTGGGTGTTATCACTGCGGCGCCAATTTGCACGGGTGTGCTCGCCAGCAAAGTTGGGTAGGGCTTGTAGTTTGGTTTCCAAATAATCATAGCCAAACTTTGCAACAAAATAGATACGCCTATGGCAGTAATGAGCGGGGCTAGTTTAGGTGCACCCCGTAGTGGGCGATAAGCAATTTTCTCAACTGCAAAGTTAATTGCACCACAGACCACGCAGGAACAAATTAGCGACACCAAAAGCACCAACCATCCGGGTGCATTAGGCGTGGTTTCTTGAAACCAGCCGATGATGGTCCAACTCGTCATTGCACCAATCATTAAGATCTCACCATGTGCAAAATTAATTAAATTAATAATCCCGTACACCATGGTGTAGCCCAGTGCGACGAGTGCGTACATACTGCCAAGGACCAGTCCGTTGATGATTTGTTGAAGCAGTGTATCCATGATGGGCCGATCTTAATCTATCTGATGCTACTTCGCCCAAGGCTTGGGCGAGTTGGGTGAGTTGGGTGCTTGCGCTCTCTCATTTTGCTCTTTCAACCAACGCATTTTCTCTGCAATTTTGATCTCCAGCCCCCTCTCTACGGGTTGATAAAACCCAGTAGGCTCCATGCCCGTTGGCCAATAATTCTCGCCCGCTGCAAATGCATTTTCCTCAGCGTGTGCATATCTGTAATTAGCACCGTAGGATAAATCCTTCATAAGTTTTGTCGGTGCATTACGCAGGTGAAGAGGCACGGGCTGTGTGCCCTGTGATTTAATTAATGCCTTGGTTTGGTTAAAGGCTTGATACACAGCGTTTGATTTTGGCGCAATGCTTAAGTACACCACGCACTCAGCTAGGGCGAGTTCACCCTCAGGCGATCCAAGCCTTTCGTAGACCTGTGCACAGTCAACTGCAATGCTTAATGCGCGGGGGTCTGCAAGTCCAATATCCTCGCTTGCCATGCGAACGAGTCTTCGGCTGAGGTACTTGGCATCTGCCCCGCCCTCTAACATCCGTACTAACCAATAAAGAGCGGCGTCAGGGTCTGAGCCACGCACTGATTTGTGCAATGCGCTGATGGTGTCATAAAAATTCTCACCCCCTTTGTCAAAGCGCCTAAGTCTTTGTCCCATGACCTTGGTAAGCCACGCTACGTTGATGGCGCTTATTTTTTCATGCTTTGCCATTGTGCATACGGTCTCAAGCGCATTCAGTAGTCGCCTTGCATCCCCGTCAGCAAAGGAGACTAGGGTCTCCTTAGACTGCGTATCCAACTCAATAGAGCCGATGAGTTCAACTGCGCGATCGGTGATGCTGCTGAGCTCAAGCGTGTTGAGCGGCTCAAGCACATAAACAGTCGCACGCGAGAGCAGCGCGGAGTTAACTTCAAAGGAGGGGTTCTCTGTCGTTGCACCAATGAAGGTAAAGAGTCCAGACTCGACGTGCGGGAGAAAAGCGTCTTGTTGTGTTTTGTTAAAACGGTGTACCTCATCAACGAAGACCAAAGTGCGAGAGGGATGAACGGGACTGTTTGCGTATTTCTCTGCAAGATCAACCGCCTCTCGAATCTCTTTAACTCCGCCTAACACAGCGCTAATGCTGATGAAGTTAGCGTCAAAGGCATTTGCCATTAAGCGTGCTAGAGTTGTTTTGCCAACCCCGGGTGGCCCCCACAAAATACAACTGTGAGGTGTTTGAGATTCAAAAGCCACTCGAAGCGGCATCCCCTCTCCTAGCAAGTGAGACTGCCCAATCACTTGTGCAAGTGTTTGAGGTCTTAGGCGTTCGGCTAGTGGTTGGTCTGAGGATTGCACGAATCAGCAGTTTAGGGTCTGATGGTTTCTACACCGGGGGGTGAAGTGAATTTAAAGCTAGACGCATTAATGGAAGTTGGATTCACCTCAAACTTATCAAAGCTCATCACGGATTTTTGTCCAAACGCATCCCATATCTCTAGCTTGGTTAACTGGACTTGTTGCGTGTTGGGGGAGGGACTTGTTGGAGTCCCTGAGGCGGGTCCAACGCTCAGTCCAACGCTCAGTCCAATGCGCACCAGTTGCAGTTGCGAGTCCTGCGCGCGAGGCGTAGCGATCACCCACTGGAGTTGGTCGGTGGGGCTCTCTGCGCTCAGAATAAAGTCCTTTTCTAACGCACTCAGGTCAGGTGCAGACGCAATCAAACTAGCAGGGGTTGAACCAAGGGCTTTTGCTTGTTGGCGAGCGGTTACTTGTGCAATGTCAGGATCATAAAGCCACAGTGTTTGACCATCCGCTACGATGGTTTGTGGGAACGGTTTTTCGTATTCAAAACGAAAACGTTGGGGCCTGAGAAAAGTAAAAGTACCCTCCGAGTTTTTAACGCGAGCTTTTCTGCCCTCTTTACTCGGGGAGGTGACGGTTTGGGTGAAATGTGCACGGCCGCTTTGAGTTGCCCTCATGAATTGACTCAGTGCGTCTAGACTGTCTGCATGTGCGCAGGGAAAAATCGGCCCAGTGAATGCAGCGCAAAATGCCAGTGCTTTGAGGCTAATTAAGCTAAAACGGTTTTTAAATAAGTGCATGAGGTGTAATTGAGTTTGCTGGGGCTTAGCACTTTTCGCTCTTTGCTCATTACTCATCTCTTGTAGGTACAAGGATTTCGCGCTGACCGTTTGTGCCCATTGAGGAGACCAGACCTGAGTGTTCCATGTCCTCTACGAGTCGGGCAGCGCGGTTGTATCCGATCTTCAAATGTCTTTGAACGAGGGAGATACTGGCCTTTCGGTTCTTTAAAACAATCTCTACGGCTTGATCGTAGAGGGGATCTTTCTCACCACCCGAGTTTCCAAATAGATCGGGCCCATCAGACTCACCGTCTACGGTGCCCCCCTCTAGGACGCCTTCCACATAATTGGCAGGCCCTTGGGATTTTAGGTAGTTCACCACTCTGTGAACTTCTTCATCGCTTACAAAGGCACCGTGTACACGAATAGGCATACCACTGCCACTTGGGAGATAAAGCATATCGCCCATTCCTAGCAAGGACTCAGCACCCATTTGATCTAGGATGGTTCTACTGTCGATTTTGCTTGAGACTTGAAACGCCATACGTGTTGGTATGTTGGCTTTGATGAGACCTGTGATCACGTCAACACTTGGACGTTGGGTCGCAAGGATCAAGTGAATGCCAGCGGCGCGCGCCTTTTGCGCCAACCGAGCGATGAGCTCTTCAATTTTCTTGCCCACCACCATCATCAAATCAGCTAACTCATCAATCACCACAACGATGAAGGGTAAGCGCTCAAGGGGTTCAGGTGCGTCTGGGGTAAGGCTAAAAGGGTTAGGGATAAATTCTGAGCGGTCTTTGGCTTGATCAATTTTTTGGTTGTAACCCGCTAAATTACGCACGCCTAATTTGCTCATTAGTTTGTAGCGTCTCTCCATCTCAAAAACACACCAATTGAGTCCGTTGGCTGCTTGACGCATATCAGTAACAACCGGTGCTAATAGATGAGGGATACCTTCGTAGACCGACATCTCAAGCATCTTGGGATCAATCATGAGTAAGCGCACATCTCTAGCCTCTGCTTTATAAAGCAGACTCAAAATCATTGCGTTAATCCCAACCGATTTACCCGAGCCAGTCGTACCCGCAACTAAGACGTGAGGCATTTTTGCAAGATCCGCTACCACGGAGTTTCCAACAATATCCTTGCCCAACCCGAGTGTGAGTAAAGATTTGCCTTCGTTGTAGACCTCTGAGCCAAGTATTTCGCTGAGTTGTATGGTCTGACGTTTTGCGTTTGGTAACTCAAGCGCCATGTAGTTCTTACCCGGTATCGTCTCGACCACGCGAATCGATACCAAACTAAGTGAGCGAGCCAAGTCTTTTGCAAGGTTCACAATTTGTGAACCCTTAACTCCCGTTGCAGGCTCAATCTCATAGCGAGTAATGACTGGACCGGGCGAAGCTTCTACGACATGAACCTCTACGCCGAAGTCTTTTAATTTCTTCTCAATCAAACGGCTCGTGACCTCAAGGGTCTCGGTCGATACGGTATCAACTTTGGATTTATTGGCGTCCAATAAATCGACTTGAGGAAGACGTGAGTCGGGGAGGTCGTTAAAGAGAGGTTTTTGGCGCTCTCTGGCCAGTCGCTCACTCTTGGGTGCAACTACAGGCTCAACTTCCTTTTGAACTCTAATATTGATGTGCGGTGGGTGGTACTCAGCTTCAGCATCTGATTTAACGCCGTGCATGACTTCGTCACGCTCTTTGGCTGCCGCTAGGCCCATTGCAATATCTTCTTGCAGTGCCTTTTTCTCTCGTCTTACCTCAATGAAATGGTCTATGTAAGCGCCAATGTTCTCTGCCAAGTGAATCCAAGAGAAACGAAATACCCAGGATAAAGACACCATCATGAATGCGATAAAGATCAAGCAAGATCCGTTAAAGCCAAACCAGTTCATTCCAAACTGCCCAATGAGGTAACCAATCACCCCACCTGCGTGGTGGCCGGGAAGGTTGTCCTCGAAACGGTAAAGCCGTGTCCACTCCAGTCCTGTGCTGGACAAAAGGAGGAGTATGTTGCCACTCCAAAAAGCCCAACGCGTATGGACCCAACCGTCAAGTGAGTGCTCCGCATCTTCGCTCTCCCCCCTTAAACGAGTTGCAAGTGCGTTTAGCCAAGTCATGAGGGCTGCAGCGTAGGACCAAAGAACGGAGTAACCGGCTAGGAAAAAACTCATATCCCCAAGCCACGCCCCTAAGCGTCCTCCCCAATTTGTGATGGGCCCTGTGTTTCCCGATGTGGTCCAGGCTGCATCCTGGGGTGAATGCGTGAGCAAAGCAAGCATCCAAAAGGTGAGAAAGGTAAAACCAAGGGTGAGTGCGATTTCCTGAGTAAAGCGTCTAAAGCCTGTCGGGGGAGTTGGAGCCGCACGCTCAGAGGTCATGGTTTTTAGCGAATAAGTCATAAAAAAAGAGTAGGCTCTAGGGGCTTTAATCGATCAGAATATTTGAAACTGCTTTGATTGTGGTTATTCTTGAGGACGCTTACCTTGCCCGTCCCATGATTTCTTACAATAACACCCTGAAGTCAAAAATTCTGAAATAGATTCAAAGACTTATTTTCTCACTTTTGTACGCATTTATTCATAAATTTTTATATGTCCTCTACCACCAAGCACAGCAAAGTACTCATTTTGGGATCTGGTCCCGCAGGCTATACGGCGGCGGTTTACGCTGCACGGGCCAATTTACAGCCTACCTTGGTGACGGGCATTGCCCAAGGGGGTCAACTTATGACGACCACTGAGGTTGATAACTGGCCCGCTGATGTGGACGGCGTTCAAGGGCCTGATTTGATGGAGCGTTTTTTAAAACATGCCGAACGCTTCAATACAAACATCGTTTTTGACCACATCCATACTGTGGATCTCAAGCAAAGACCCTTTACTTTGACGGGGGACAGCGGTGTTTATACCTGCGACAGCTTGATTATTGCGACGGGTGCATCCGCCAAATATCTGGGAATCCCCTCAGAGCAAGCCTTTATGGGGCGCGGTGTATCGGGATGCGCTACATGTGACGGATTCTTTTATAAGCAACAAGAGGTTTGTGTCGTTGGGGGTGGAAACACGGCGGTTGAGGAGGCACTGTACCTATCCAACATCGCAAGCCGCGTACATTTGGTACACAGGCGCGATAAATTCACGGCTGAGGCCATCATGATTGATAAATTGATGGATAAGGTCAAGGGCGGACACATTCAGCTCCATCTTCACAGCGT
>CAITYM010000065.1 GCA_903896615.1 uncultured Burkholderiales bacterium | reverse complement strand
GACCAACCAAACCATTGATAGCTATAAATGTCACGTTGTTGGTCAAAAACAAACCCTGGCAAAGTATCAGCAGTATTAAATTCTTATTAAAAAATGGCGCTTCAATTTGGTTGATCTTATGGTCAGTAGACATGTAATTAATATTTAATTGAATTCAAAACGAATCTAAACAGTTGTTCAATGTGAACGTATGAAGCACAGAGCCAGTATAGTCATTATGGCGAGGATGTTTAACCAGGTTAAAACAGCGTGAGAATTGATGAGTCATGGCCCTAAATTTCATTAACGTCCCACCTTATAAAGTTGCAATTGATCATCTGAAATGCTTCTTTAGTCTTTGTTAATTTAGACGTTGAGAAAATTAAATTCCGCTATTTATTAATACTATTTAGTTAATTTTAAAAATTATTTCATTGATAAACTAAATTAAATACTTCTCAGGACGATAACTAAATCGGATTAAAGCATATTGATTTCAATAATGTTATGGGTGGGTTTAGGGTAAGGTCTCAACCGAGAAAAGAAATTGACAACTAGCAATCGGCAAAAAATGCACAAAATGTATATCCTGACTTATTTAAGTCTGGGAAGTCTTTTTATGCTTGGTTTTCAAGAGTTTGCCTTCGCAGTTGACAGTAGAGAAAATTGGATTCAATACCCTCCAAGAAGGGAAATACTATCCAATGGGACATTAGTTCCCGAGGAAACAAACGCACAACTAAAAACAAAGACCAAAGAGGTCGCGCCTGGAGTAAAGATTAATTGGGAGAGGAATCCGCCAACGGATCCAAGAACAATTGTGATACACAGGGAGATCACTTATGAGGGCTCTAAAGAGAAAATCATTACGAAATATGAGGATCAGTCCATCAAAACAGTAATTTTCCCGGCAACAGACGAGAGTTTTATTTGGGGTGCAGATCATATCTCAAAGATAATTACCTATGAGTTTGCTGATGGGTCTAAGCACGAAGAGACGGTTGAGGTACCCGAAATTGTCCAACCGTCTGTATATGATGATGATATTCAAATCGTAAAGACTTCCTTCGCAGATGGTTTTGTAAAAATAGTAAGAAAAAGACCGAAGAGTGAATCATATACCTGGGAATCAGACCATGTAACAAAAAGAGTTACATATTACTACTCTAATGGTGAAAGGCATTCAGTAACAAAAGTAGTGCCACCGATTTTAGGTAAACCAATTTATGAGGGTGATATTGAAAAATTCACTGCGAGATACTGGGATGGTGAGGTTGGTACTAAAAGGATAAACGCCATTGATACAAAAATTTCTTGGTCATCTGACCATGTAACAAAAACGATTGACTATGCATTCCCGGATGGTACACATAACATCGTAAAAGTTAACGAAGAGGGACTCGCATCAAAGCCAACGTATGAAAATGGATTAGAAAAAATAACTATTACATATGGTGATGGCTACCAAGAAACGAATGAATTCAAAGCTCAAGCGGAAGAAATCACTTGGAGTTCGGATCATCTAAAAAAGACAATCACATATTTATTTAAAGATGGAACAAATAACCCAGTAGTTTCTATGGTCGACCCAGTAGTTGCGGATCCAGTTTATCAAGATGGCAAAAAGATTATCGTAACTACATTTGGAGATGGATTCAAGCAATCAAAATCAATAAAATCTTTAACTCAAAATGAAATCTTATCAAATACTAGGTCATCAAAGAAAGTAAATTATTTGTACGAAGATGGTACAACACACACTGACGCATTTATTCTCAACGATGATGACGCTTGGGTATATAAAAAGGCGACTGTAACCACTAAGGACGAATCAGAGCCGGTTATTCGAATCAAGAAAATTGAATTAATAGGGAATAAACTATTCACTGACAAAGAATTGTTGCTCGAGCTTCAGGGATGGTTAAATCAGGATGCAGATTTTTCCAGCATAAAGAATACTGCGGTTGTAATTTCTGATTACTACAAGGATGTAGGATGGCTTGCTAGAGCTGAATTACCTCCGCAAGATGTTACGGACGGTGTTATCAAGATCAAAATAACAGAAGCAAAATTTGCCGGTGCAAAGGTTGTATCAAGTTCAAAGCCGACCTTAAACGAAAAATTACCTATTGGAGCAATTGAGAAAAATCAGAAAATAGGCGATCCAGTTAATTTAAATGCATTGGAACAATCTTCGATACTGGTGTCCGAAATTCCTGGAATTCAAGCAAATATAAGTTTAAATCCAGGAAAAGAAGTAGGCACTACAGAACTAGGTATTAAGCTAGAGAAGTCTAAACTGTTAGACACAAGTGCTACGCTTGATAATTTTGGTGCTGTGTCAACGGGCTCAAATAGATTTTCAACCCAAACCTCCCTTAATGGACCTCTTCAAAGAGGTGATTTATGGAACTTGCAAACCTTGCAAAGTGCAGGTTTGCAATACCTGCGGGGCAGTTATAGTGAAAACGTCGGGTTTAGCGGTATAAGAATCGGTGCATACGCATCTAATATGGAGTATCAACTAATCACCCCAGAGTATATGGGATTGAATGCTTTAGGTCCGTCAAATGATAGAGGGGTTGAGTTTAGTGATCCGCTAATCAGAAATAAAAATACTAATCTTACATTGCAAACAACGCTTGATCAGAAGCATTTTAATAACATAACTATATCAGGAACTACCTCTAATTATTCAGCAAAGATTCTGACCAACTCCTTGGCTGGGAGCAGATCTGATGATTGGTTGAAAGGTGGCACTACAAGTGCTACTTTACAAGTTACCTTTGGCAATATGAATCTTAATGGATCACCCAACCAGTATTCTGATTCAATTACCACAAATACTCAGGGAAATTATGCTAAGACTAAAGTGACTTTATCACGTCAACAAAAACTTAGTAGTGCAACCACTTTAATTGGCACTTACCAAACACAATTGGCAAGTAAAAATCTAGATGGATCCGAGATGATTTATCTAGGAGGTATACAAGGCATTCGGGCGTATCCGACAAATGAGGCAGGTGGGAGCATTGGTCAAATCCTAAACTTAGAAGTACAAAATCAAGTTCCTATAAATAATGGATCAATGATCGTGGCACCTTTTCTAGATACTGGAGAGATAACAGTTAATAAATTTAATAGCTATATTCATGCTGTACCGGAAAATAACTATGGATTATCTGGTATCGGCTTTTGGTTAGGCTACAACAACCAAAATTCGCTAGGATTTTATAATTTTAAATTTATATTTTCCAGAAGAATTGGACCTAACCCTGGACAAAATGCAAATGGCTTAGATCAAAATGGTACATATATCCTTAATCGATTTTGGTTGAGTGCAAATCAATCATTCTAGGATTAATAATGAATACCTGCTTGAAACAGAAATCATTTAAGGCATTTCAAAAAAGCAAAAGCAATTCTTTACAGTACGGTATTTCTTTTTCTTTGATTATTATTAGTTCATTGATTTTTGATCAAAATTCTTTTGCAACGCCCCCTACAGTAACACCCAATCAATTACCTACAGGTGGTAACGTAGTTGCTGGTCAGGCTAGTATTTCACAAAATCAAAGCTCGATGATAATCAATCAAACCACTAATAAAGCAGCAATTAACTGGTCAACATTCAATATTGGGTCTCAAGCAAAAGTCAATTTTAATCAACCAAATTCCTCATCGATCATACTGAATAATGTTTTAGGAAGCAACGGTTCACAAATCATGGGGAATTTATCCTCAAACGGACAGGTATTTATTACTAATTCCAATGGGATTTTGTTCGGACCAAAGTCTTTTGTCAATGTTGGCGGCTTGGTTGCAAGTACACAAAATATTAGTTTGAGTGATTTTTTGAATGGTGACTTTATTTTTTTTAGTGAAAATGAAGTTGGATCTATAAATAACCAAGGTAAGTTAGTAGCCGAGAAGGGGGGATATATTGCGTTACTAGCTCAACAAATCCAAAACAATGGTTCAGTAACAGCAAAACTAGGCTCTATCGCTTTAGAGGCCGGAGCTCAAACCAACATTCAGCTTGATGGGCGTCAACTTATATCTGCTAATGTCCAAACAAGCGCTATCAATTCCCTAATTGTCAATAATAAGCTTATTAAGGCTGACGGCGGAGTCGTCTTAATGAGTGCAAGGAGTCGGAATACCTTACTGGATACCGTTATACAAAATTCTGGCTCTATACAGGCATCAAGCCTATCAGCTAAGAGCGGGCGAATCGTCTTAGATGGAGGAGTTGAAGGGACCGTAGTTAATACGGGCACTATTAACGCCTCAACTAACTCTACAAATAGCCCAGGCGAGGTAGATATCTATGGAAAACAAATTGTAATTTCCTCTAATTCTAAAATATCTGCTACGGGGCTAAATGAAGGAGGAAATATCAATGTTGGAGGATCTTGGGAAGGTCAAAACAAATTAATAAATGAATCATCTTCTGTTGTTGTTCAAAATGGATCAATTATTGATGCTTCCGCAAAAGTTAATGGCAATGGAGGAACAATTGTTATCAGGTCAGATCCAGATTTGCAAGGCGGTGTAACGGATATTGCGGGGACTATAACTGCTGATGGGGGTAATAAATCTGGTAATGGAGGAAAAATAGAGACTTCAGGAAATTTTTTAAATATTAATAACGCAAAAATTAGTATTAAAGCACCACATGGAACTTCTGGTAGTTGGATACTAGACCCCTATGATGTGGAAGTGATTGATCCCGCTACCGTGAACCAAGAGTCATACAGTTTAACTACGGGTTCAAATCAATATCAAACATCCCTAGGAGCACAAAGTTTTGATGGAAGTCAATTTACACCTTCTGGAAATAATACATCATACATATTCAACTCAACTATCAATAATATTTTGAATACGGGTAGCAATGTTACTATTTTGTCTGGGGGTAATTCATATTCACCAAGCGGTAATATAACTGTCTCAGCTGCAATTACAAAAGCTTCTGGAACAGATTCAACGCTGACCCTTCAAGCGTCCAATATTATAAATATTAATGCCCCAATAATAAATACCTCCGCTACGGGAAAACTAAATATTCAGTTGAACGCTGGCTACAATTATTCAAACTCCACCCAATCCGCCCTAGGCTACATAAATCTAGCTAGCAATATTAGTACCGGGGGTGGATATTTGAATTTTGGCAATGGATATACGCAAATCCCGTTTAACATCTGCGCAAATTTCACACTTTCATTATGCACAAGCACAGGTACTAGTACTTCTCCGACGCCAGTTTATATGGGAGGAGATTTATATGTGCATAGCAACAATAATTCACCCATAGCTATTCAAACAAATGGTGGAAATCTAAACGTATACGGTCAAACATTAATTGCAAATCCAATGGGATTTAATATTACAACCTTAGGAGGGCAGATTAATTTCTATGATCTGGTAGATTCTGGAAACACTTATACATTCGTCCCTACAAGTTCATCATGGCTCACAGCATTAAATAGCGGCGTCTGCTTGACTAGCACATGTTCATCAGTTGGCGATACGTATTTATCTACTGTTAACTCACGACTAGAAAATAATATTTTGTCCAATATTTCAGGTTACTCGAATACTTGGCTCGCAGGAATGCGAGATTCAAATGGTAATTGGAGTTGGTATTATCCAAACAGTTTAGATCCTTCAAATCCTTTTATAGGTTTTAATTTTTATTCTAAAGGTGTTTGTAATACTTACGGTTGTTTGCCCCCAACAACAACCATAACTTTAAAGTCTGGCGTTTATACAAATTGGAATCTATTCAATGGACCAGTTGGTACCAATGAGCCTAATAATTACTGGCCCTATGGTGGAGAGTCAATCCTTATGCTTTATGGTGGCAATTTGCCGACTGCAGGAACTTGGAACGATATAACTCCTTTAGCGACTTTCCCATACGTAATGACGACAAATTTGGCTAAATCTTCCCTAAATCTGAATTCTGGAGGTGGAGTTATTAATTTCAACGGAAAGATTAATTCTCTAAATCCCCTAAATGCAGTCAATGTAACAACGTCTATTGCGGGTACTAAAAATTATGATGGCACTTCAAATTTTTCTCAAAATCAGTTAACACTGGGTGGTGTTATTTATTTGGGTAATTATTTAAGCCCTACGATTTCAGGTTTAGCAGTTGCAAACAATCCAAATGTAGGTTCAGGAAATTATTTTAATAATGTTAATTTTTTGACTAATGCATCTTACCCTTTTATTTATAGCGTTGATACTTCAGGACAATCCACCTCGAATACTGTAACTATTAGTCAATCACCAATTGGTATTTCAGTATCGAGTTTCTATAGCGGTAGTCAAATAATTAATCCCCTTAGCTCAATTATTACAGGATTACAAAATGGGGAAACTTTAGCCCCTACAACTGTGACTGTTTTTAGTCAAAATGTTGCAGCAAATGGTTTAAATTATGTTACACAGATAAACAACTATATAGGAAACGCACTCTTAAGTAATTACGTAATTTCCAATGTATCCAACCAAACTTCTGGAGCATCTAATACAAACTTTGCCACCATAAACCCTGCACCATTGACAATTGTAGGGGCTAACTCTAGCTCTCTCTATAATGCTAATGCTCATACAAACGCCTCAGCAAGTGTCACTGGCTTACAAGGCACTGATTTAGTAACTGCAACTGGTTACGCAGTAGGTACTGCCGTAGGTTCGTACACAGATAATTTATCTGCGGTCGCAGGCTTAGGGACTAGTTTAAGCAATTACAGCATCTCTTATCATCAAGGTACACTGACAATCAGCAAGGTCCCTCTGACTATTACTGGAGCCTCGTCCGCTAGTATGTACACTGCAGCGGCGCAAACAAACGCCTCAGCAAGTATCTCTGGCTTACAAGGAACTGACTTAGTAACTGCAACTGGGTATGCAGTTGGTACTGCCGTAGGATCATACACAGATAATTTATCTGCGGTTCCAGGTGCGGGGACTAGTTTAAGCAACTATAACGTCTCTTATCATCAAGGCACACTCACTATCACCAAGGCTCCGTTAACGATAATCGGTAATACTAATACTGGCATCTATTCATCTAGCGCTCAAACCAATACTTTTGCATCTACTGGTCTTCTCGGGACAGACTCCGTCTCAAGCATTTCTGGTATTGCAACTAGAACTAATGTAGGTAGGACTTCGGACTCCCTCTCAAACGCATTAGGCAATGGTTTATCGAATTACTCCATTAATTATGTTAACGGCTCTCTATCTATCACTCAAGCTCCATTGACAATAACAGGGGTAGCTACAACTAATATTTATACAGCACTGTCTCAATCCAATATATTTATCGTGACGGGTCTTCTAGGAACTGACTCTGTCTCAAGTGTTTTGGGCCGAGCAACCAGAACAAATGTAGGCACAACTTCTGACACACTCTCAAACGCTTCAGGTAATGGTCTATCTAACTACTCTATTAGTTATGTCAACGGATCGCTATCTATCACTCAAGCTCCTCTTACTATTACTGGTTCCACCTTAAGCTCTAGATATACAGCAACCGCTCAAACCAATACTTTTACCTCGACTGGTCTTCTAGGAACAGATTCTGTCTCGAGTGTTTCAGGTAGTGCAACAAGAACCAATGTAGGTACGACCCCAGATGTGCTGTCCACTGCAGTTGGTACGGGACTCTCCAACTACAACATTAACTACATCAACGGATCTCTATCCATCACTCAAGCTCCTCTCACTATTACTGGTGCCACCTCCACTAGTATGTACACTGCAGCGGCGCAAACAAACGCCTCAGCAAGTGTCTTTGGCTTGCAAGGCACTGACTCAGTAACTGCAACTGGCTATGCAGTGGGTACTGCCGCAGGATCATACACAGATAATTTATCTGCAGTTGCAGGAGTAGGGACTAGTTTAAGCAATTACAACGTCTCTTATCATCAAGGCACACTCACTATCACTAAGGCTCCTTTGACTATTACTGGTGCCACCTCCACTAGTATGTACACTGCAGCGGCGCAAACAAACGCCTCAGCAAGTGTCT
>CAITYM010000064.1 GCA_903896615.1 uncultured Burkholderiales bacterium | reverse complement strand
GTACGGCCTGCGTGCTCAAGGGCTCAGTGTGCGAGGGCGTCGCAGTCATGCAAGAGGGAAATACGAAAACAGTATCGGTTGAGCATCCAACTGGTGAGTTCAGTGTTGAGTTAGGAATTGATCCAAATAATTCACAAAACGTCACACGCGCCGCGTTGCTTAGAACGGCAAGACTTATCATGCGTGGCGAGGCGATGGTGCCTGCACATATTTTGAGAAATAAGTAGTATCTGGATAGGTAGACACTTATTTAATTTAACTTTTTATTTTCTTTACCCTTTTATTTCAATTAATTTAGCATCAAGGATTTTTTATGAGCTTAGAGCGTCCCCTTGTTATCGATGTACACGGCCACTACACGACAGCCCCCAAAGAGTTGGAGGATTGGCGCAATCAGCAAATTGCAAGTTTGAAGGATCCGGCTTTAAAGCCAGATCCAAAGAAATTAAAAATCTCGGATGATGCACTCAAAGAGTCGATTGAGAAGAACCAATTAAAGCTCATGCGTGAGCGCGGAAGCGATCTGACCATTTTTAGCCCACGTGCCAGTTTTATGGCGCATCACATTGGGGACTTTGAGACCTCATCGACTTGGGCAAGTATCTGCAACGAATTGTGCGCTCGGGTTGCCTCTCTTTTCCCGGATCACTTTATTGGGGCGGCCATGCTTCCTCAGTCCCCAGGAGTGGACCCAAAGACGTGCATACCTGAGCTTGTAAGGTGCGTTGAAGAATACGGTTTTGTCGGTATTAACTTGAACCCAGATCCCTCAGGAGGGCACTGGACGAGTCCTCCGCTGAGCGATCGTCAGTGGTACCCCATTTATGAGAAGATGGTCGAATACGATATACCTGCAATGGTCCACGTGAGCACCAGTTGCAACAGCTGCTTTCATACAACGGGGGCGCACTACTTGAATGCAGATACTACTGCGTTTATGCAGTGTCTGACTTCAGATCTTTTTAAAGACTTTCCCACACTGAAGTTCCTCATTCCACACGGAGGCGGCGCAGTCCCTTATCACTGGGGTAGGTTTAGAGGGTTGGCCCAGGAGATGAAGAAGCCGCTTTTAAAAGATCACTTGTTAAACAACATTTTCTTTGACACCTGCGTCTACCATCAGCCTGGTATTGATTTGCTCACCAAAGTCATCCCTGTTGATAACATCTTGTTTGCCAGTGAGATGATTGGCGCTGTGCGCGGGATCGATCCTGAAACGGGTCATTACTATGACGACACCAAGCGCTATATTGAGGCTTCTACACAATTGAGTGCGCAGCAAAAATACCAAGTCTACGAAGGCAATGCACGCCGTGTTTTTAAACGTCTAGATACAGCACTTAAAGCAAAAGGAATTTAACCATGACAACGCTTGGAATTGTTAAAAGAAATATTGACCGTGCTGACGCACAAGCCGTTGCAGAGCTGGATAAATACGGTGTCGCAACGGTTCACGAAGCTATGGGGCGAGTCGGCTTGATGCAGCGCTATATGAGACCCATTTATAGCGGCGCTCATGTATCAGGGACCGCAGTGACGGTGCTCTTGCACCCAGGAGATAACTGGATGATGCACGTGGTTGCTGAACAAATCAAGCCCGGTGACGTTGTAATTGCTGCACTGTCAGCGGAGAACTGCGACGGATTTTTTGGAGACTTACTCGCAACCTCCTTCATGGCGCGGGGTGCTAAAGCGCTCATCATTGACGCCGGCGTCAGAGATATTAAAGAGTTGACGCAGATGGGGTTTCCCGTTTGGAGTAAAGGCATCAGCGCCAAGGGCACCATTAAATCAACGCTTGGATCCGTCAATATTCCTGTTGTTTGTGCAGGAGTGATGGTCAATCCTGGGGATGCGGTGGTCGCAGACGATGACGGCGTTGTGGTCGTTCCAAGGGAGTGGGCGCAAAAGGTGGCAGATGCGGCCAAGGCACGAGAGGCCAATGAGGGCGAGAAAAGAGCCAAATTGGCATCTGGAATCCTTGGACTCGATATGTACAACATGCGTGGGCCACTTGAGCAAGCAGGCCTAAAGTATATTGACTGAGTATTTTGATTAATTACATTGATTAATTACATTGATCAAGTACATTGATCAAGTACATCAAATAACTTCTATTTGGCTCTAACCTCCTATTAATTCAAACAATGACTACATTCACTAAAACTCCAGGCTGGCTTGATTGGTACTCTGGTCCATCGCGTCCCAAATTCAAATTACCCGCAGGCGCTGTCGACGCGCATTGCCATGTGTTTGGTCCTGGTGCGCAGTTCCCTTATGCGCCCGAGCGCAAGTACACGCCTTGTGATGCTTCCAAAAATCAGTTGTTCGCTTTGCGCGACCACCTGGGGTTTGATAAAAATGTGATCGTCCAAGCAACCTGCCACGGCGCGGACAACAGCGCCATGGTTGATGCACTAAAGCACTCTGGCGGTAAAGCAAGAGGCGTAGCCACTGTTCGTCGAAGTGTGAGTGACTCAGAAATCCAGGCCATGCACGACGCAGGTGTGAGAGGGGTGAGGTTTAACTTTGTCAAAAGACTGGTTGACTTTACGCCTAAAGATGAGTTGATGGAGATTGCAGCTCGCATCTCCAACTGGGGTTGGCATGTTGTGATCTATTTTGAAGCTGTTGACTTGCCAGAGTTGATTGATTTCTTTACTCAACTCCCAACCACTGTTGTGGTCGATCATATGGGGCGCCCTGACGTCTCCAAATCGGTTGATGACCCTGAGTTCGCACTGTTTGAGCGTTTTATGCATGAGCATGAAAATGTTTGGAGCAAAGTAACTTGTCCTGAGCGTCTGAGTATCAAAGGCCCTAAGGCTTTAAACGGCGAGCAAAATGCCTATGTAGATGTGATTCCTTTCGCAAGAAGACTTGTTCAAAAATTCCCAACTCGAGTCATTTGGGGTACGGATTGGCCTCATCCTAATTTGAAGGACCATATGCCCGATGACGGTGTGTTGGTTGACTTTATTCCTCACATCGCTCCTACTGAGCAAGAGCAAAAATTGTTGTTGGTTGACAATCCTATGCGTCTGTATTGGCCTGAGGCGTTGAAATAAGAGTTGAGCTTAATGATTCAGCCAATGAATCAGGAAATGATGCAGTCAATGAATTCAACCTCATACTAAAAAATTTTTCAAAGATTTAAAATTATGTCCTTAGATAAACCCTACCTAGATGTACCTGGTACAACCATCTTTGATGCAGAGCAGTCAAGAAAAGGATACTGGTTAAATCAGTTTTGTATGTCACTCATGAAGAGTGAGAACCGAGAGCGGTTTAAAGCCAATGAGCGTGCATACCTTGATGAGTGGCAAATGAGTGAGGACCAAAAGGATGCTGTCATAGAGCGGGATTTAAATAAATGTATCTCCCTGGGAGGTAATATTTATTTTCTCGCAAAAATCGGTGCCACAGACGGCAAGAGCTTTCAGCAAATGGCCGGTAGTATGACGGGCATGACTGAGGAGGAGTACCGAGATATGATGGTGCGAGGCGGACGCTCCGTAGAGGGCAACCGTGTACTGGGTGAGGACGGCGACGCACAGCCCCAGCACCAGCCTCAGGGGAAATCGCATCTTTAGGCGGCTCATTATTAAATATTAAATAACTTTAAAACTGAATAGAAATTTTCCAAGGCTTTTATACATATGGCACGAATCACATCTAGCGTCTATACCTCACACGTCCCAGCAATTGGGGCTGCAATTGATTTAGGTAAAACACAAGAGCCCTATTGGCAACCTGTTTTTAAGGGGTATGAGTACTCCAAGAAATGGCTAGAGCAGGAAAAACCTGATGTCATCTTCTTGGTCTACAACGATCATGCAACTGCGTTTAGCTTAGAAGTCATTCCGACCTTTGCAATTGGCACGGCAGAGTCCTTTAAGCCAGCAGATGAGGGGTGGGGACCAAGGCCCGTGCCAATGGTCACGGGACACGCAGAATTGGCATCTCACATCTCCCACTCAGTGATACAGGATGATTTTGATTTAACGATTGTTAACAAAATGGATGTTGATCACGGCTTAACAGTGCCACTCTCACTTATGTGCGGTCAACCCAAAGAGTGGCCTTGCCCAGTGATTCCATTTGCCGTTAATGTGGTGCAGTATCCTGTGCCCTCGGGTAAGCGCTGTTTTGAGTTGGGACGCGCAATTGGACGCGCTATTCGCAGTTTTCCTGAGGATTTGAATGTACAGATCTGGGGTACGGGCGGGATGAGTCATCAACTCCAGGGCCCTAGGGCTGGGCTTATCAATAAAGAGTTTGACAATATGTTTTTAGACCGACTCATTGCGGATCCCAAGGGCTTGGCGAATGTGCCGCATATTGACTATGTCAGGGAGGCAGGTTCGGAGGGCATAGAGTTGGTGATGTGGCTTATTGCACGGGGCGCCATGAACGATATTGAGGGCGGTCATGCGCCTGAGGTTAAACACCGTTTTTATCACGTACCCGCTTCTAACACAGCTGTGGGTCATCTAATTTTGGAGAACAAATAATGAGCAAAACTATAAAAGTTGCACTCGCAGGTGCAGGTGCTTTTGGAATCAAGCATTTAGACGGTATCAAAAACATCGACAACGTAGAGGTCATCTCCCTCGTGGGTCGAGAGTTGGAGAAGACGAGGGAAGTCGCTCAAAAATACGGTATCGCCCACGTCAGCACCAACCTTGCGGATAGTTTGAAAATGGCTGAGGTGGATGCAGTTATTTTGTGTACTCCAACACAAATGCATGCAGAGCAGGCCAGAGCGTGCATGAACGCGGGCAAGCACGTGCAGGTTGAAATACCGATGGCTGACTCGCTGAGCGACGCTCAGTCCTTGGTAGACTTGCAAAAGCAAACTGGCTTGGTCGCTATGTGTGGTCATACGCGTCGCTTTAACCCAAGTCATCAGTATGTTCATCAAAAGATCAAGTCGGGTCAGTTCAATATTCAGCAAATGGATGTGCAGACCTACTTCTTTAGGCGCACAAACATGAACGCACTGGGTCAACCCAGGAGTTGGACAGATCACCTGTTGTGGCATCACGCTGCGCATACGGTGGATCTTTTTGCTTATCAAGCAGGCAGCCCCATTGTTAAAGCCAATGCGGTGCAAGGCCCGATCCATCCCAGTCTAGGTATTGCGATGGATATGTCCATTCAGTTAAAGGCTGCTAACGGTGCGATTTGCACTTTAAGCCTTAGCTTTAACAACGATGGACCTTTGGGGACTTTCTTTAGGTATATCGGAGATACGGGTACCTATATCGCTCGATACGATGATCTTTTCACGGGCAAAGAAGAAGCCGTTGATGTCTCTAAAGTTGATGTGTCAATGAACGGCATTGAATTACAAGACCGTGAATTTTTTGCGGCAATCAAAGAGGGACGTGAACCTAATTCGAGTGTGCAACAAGTTTTTGCGTGCTACAAGGTACTTCATGATTTGGAGCAACAATTAAACGCCTAAATACGTTTAAGCCCCTCCTTGCGATATCACTCCTTAGAAGGTACTCTTTATGAAGCAACGTCTTGTTGGTCCTTTCAGTGTTGGCTCTATTGGCCTGGGATGCATGAATCTTTGCCATGCCTACGGGGGGCCCGTTTCTAAGGAGCAGGCTGAGAGGATACTCCTGGGCGCCTTGGATCTGGGTGTCACTTTCTTTGATACAGCAACCCTTTACGGCTTTGGTGCAAGTGAAGTTTTGGTGGGCGATATATTATCCAAGCACAGAAACAAATTTACGCTTGCCAGTAAGTGCGGCATGCAAGGCGTTGATAAGAACGGGGACGGCGTGCTTGTGCGGGTCATAGACGGCAGGCCCGAGACACTTAAGAAAACGTGTGAAGACAGTTTGAGACGCCTTAAAACAGATGTCATTGACTTGTACTATTTACACCGCTGGGATAAGAAAGTACCCATCGAGGACAGTGTGGGTGCATTGAGTGATATGGTCAAAGAGGGGAAGATTCGTACCATTGGTTTGTCTGAGGTATCGAGTCAGACACTTAGGAAGGCCCACGCTGTTCACCCCGTTACAGCTGTGCAAACGGAGTACTCACTTTGGACCCGTAATCCAGAGATTGAGCTCCTAGACGTTTGCAAGGAGCTAGGTGTTACCTTTGTCGCGTTCAGTCCGGTCGCAAGGGGGTTCTTAACGGGTACGCTCAAAGATGTCAGCACCTTGGGTGAGAAAGATATTCGAAGAACGATGCCCCGCTTCTCGCAAGAGAATTATCAAAAAAATCTTGCTCTATTGGGTGCATACACAAACTTTGCCAAGCAAAGGGGGTTAACTCCCTCCCAAGTTGCACTGGGTTGGCTACTGAGTAAAGATCCAACTATTATTCCCATTCCCGGTACACAAAATGTGGAGCATTTAAAAGAGAACTGTGCGGCCAGTGAGATCGCTTTCTCTAAGGAGGAGATGGCACAGCTTGATCAACTCATCAATCACCACAACGTGGTGGGTCACCGGTATAACGAGCAAGCAAGAAACGAAGTCGATACTGAGGACTTTGTGTAGCCTGAAGAAACTGAAAAATGAGAACTGAGGGGTTTAGAGTTGGGTTTAGTTATAACCCAACTCTAAACCCCTCAGTTACAGGACTTGATCTGTGTGCCGACGATTACATGGCAACAGCTTTTGACATTAATTTTGATATCTTGTCGAAATATTTATTTGCTTTAGCTGAAGGAACTAAATATTTGGTTCTGCGGTTCTCGCCCTCATAAACAAACTCTATCCACCCTTGTACGCGAAGTTCATCTAATTTTCTGTGAATCGTAGCAGGAGAGGCAATAGCGCTTAACTCCATACATTCAGTGACAGTTAAGGTCTGCTCTTGCCCGTAGTGAACAGTAATTGTTTCAAGCAATTTCTCTGCAGTGGTATCCATAACACCTTCCATTTCTTTAGATTGCAAAGTTTGTAGAAGTGTTAAAAAACGGACGTAAATATCTTTAGAGTTCATAGGTTTATAAATTACATTTTGGTAAATAATTGTAGCATTATCGGCGTATTTAAATTGAGTTTAAATGTAATACCTATTGCGACAACAATGATTAAAAGGAACTACTTGTTCTATTTTGCTTAATATATTCAAACCAACATAATGTTAATAAAGTTGGAAATGTAATTTAGAAAAATGAGTGTTAAAACCAATGTAAAAAAATGTAAAAAAAAGCCCAAGGAGATTTACTCCTTAGGCTTTTTTGGGGGGGCAGGGCCTAAGCTTGGACCCTAGCTCTTAGCTCTTTTCTCTAGCACCCTTGAGGGCAGATCCGAAATTACAAAGTATCTATAAAGCTTCGTAATTTATCGGAGCGCGAGGGATGCTTCAGTTTTCTGAGTGCCTTGGCTTCTATTTGACGAATACGTTCTCTGGTCACGTCAAACTGTTTGCCCACCTCTTCCAGTGTATGGTCCGTACTCATCTCGATGCCAAAGCGCATGCGAAGCACCTTAGCCTCCCTTGGGGTCAGGCCGTCTAAGATTTCTTTGACCACATCTCTTAGACCCGCTTGCATCGCAGCCTCAATGGGCGCTGTGTTTGCTGAGTCCTCAATAAAGTCGCCCAAGTGCGAATCATCATCATCCCCAATTGGCGTCTCCATAGAGATAGGCTCTTTGGCGATTTTCATGATCTTTCTGATCTTGTCCTCAGGCATTTCCATTTTCTCCGCTAAAGCAGAGGCATCTGGCTCAAATCCAAACTCTTGGAGATGCTGGCGGGAGATCCTGTTCATTTTATTGATAGTCTCAATCATGTGAACTGGTATGCGGATCGTTCTTGCCTGATCTGCAATAGAGCGTGTGATCGCTTGTCGAATCCACCAAGTCGCATAAGTTGAGAACTTATAACCACGGCGGTATTCAAACTTGTCCACCGCCTTCATCAAACCAATGTTGCCCTCTTGAATCAAATCAAGGAACTGCAAACCGCGGTTGGTGTATTTCTTTGCAATTGAGATGACCAAACGAAGGTTGGCCTCAATCATTTCTTTCTTCGCGTTACGTGAAGCGGCTTCGCCCTCGTTCATGCGTTTGTTGATGCCTTTGAGCTCGTTTAAAGGGACAACAACGCGTGTTTGAAGGTCAATTAGTTTTTGTTGCAACTCTTGAATCGCAGGAATGTTGCGAGTCATTGTTGCGGACCAAGGCTTACCAGCAGTCGCTTGTTTCTCAACCCATCTTAAGTTCAGTAGGTTAGCTGGGAACTCTTTGATAAAGATATCTTGAGGCATACCGCATTTGTCAACAATAATTCTTCTGAGTTGACGCTCTTTTTTGCGCATATCGTCGACTTGGGATCGGACCATATCGCACAAACGCTCAATCGTGCGCGCAGTAAAGCGGATCGTCATGAGCTCATCACTCAGTGCTTTTTGAGCCTTCAAGTAGTTGGGCGTTCCCCAGCCTTCCTTGTCGTATACCTTGTGCACTTTCTCAAAGAGCGTCGTAATACGACCAAAGCGTTCGATGGCCTCGCGCTTGAGTTCTTCGAGTTTTTTGGTTAAGGCCTTACTACCGCCCTTGCCGTCATCGTCATCGCTGTCATCAAATTCGTCAAAATCTTCCTCCGCAACGTAATCATCTGCTTCGTCTGCGTTGCTAAATCCATCAACAACGCTTGAGATGACTACTTTGCCCTCTGCAATTTCGTCCCTAAGGCGCAAAATCTCTGCAATGGTAGAGGGCGATTCACTGATGGCTTTCATCATGTCCATCAATCCGCCCTCAATACGCTTGGCGATCTCAATCTCACCTTCACGCGTTAAAAGCTCAACCGTACCCATCTCACGCATGTACATGCGCACGGGGTCAGTCGTTCTACCGAATTCACTATCAACGGTTGATAATGCCGCTTCAGCTTCCTCCTCTGCCTCCTCCTCTGTGGCTGTGGTCGGCCCAGTGTTGGTGAGTAAAAGAGTTTCAGCGTCCGGCGTTTGCTCATAGACCGCTACCCCCATGTCGTTTAACATGGAGATTACGATCTCAAGGGTTTCTGCGTCAACTAATTTGTCGGGTAAGTGGTCTGAGATCTCGCCGTGAGTTAAGTACCCACGTGTCTTACCTAACTTGATCAGTGTTTTAAGTCTTTGGCGACGTTTAGCCAGATCCTCTTCAGATAACACCGCTTCATCTAAGCCGAATTCCTTCATCAAGGCGCGCTCTTTGGCCTTGCTGATTTTCATTCGAAGAGGTTTGACTTTCTCGGTGCTAGAGCTGCTTTCTTCCGCAAATTCGGACTCCAAATCAATCTCTTCGTCTAATACGGGCTCTTCCGCTTTAGAGGCCTTAGCCTTCTTGGGCGCAGCTTTTGGTGCTGCTACTTTAGCGACTGGTTTCGCTGCGGGAGCCTTGGTCTGGGCGGTCGCTTTCGCTAGCGCCTTAGGATCAGTCTTTGTAGCTAGAGGCTTTGCCGCTGTTTTAGACACAACTTTGGTAGCTGGTTTGGCAACAGATTTTGCGGCGGGTTTTGCAGCAGGTTTTGCAGCTGATTTTGCCGTTACTTTTACAGCAGACTTTGCCGCAGTCTTAGAGGCTGCAGGTTTTGCAGGCTTTGAGGCCTTTGTAGGCTTTGCAATTGCTTTGGTTTTAGTTGTTTGTGACAATTTAGTTGAACTCGGTTTAGTAGCAACCTTCGCGGGCGGCTTTTTAGCTGATGCGGATTTTGACGCGGTAGAAACGGCTGTTTTACCAATCGGTTTTTTAGACTTGGACGTAGACATAGGATCCTCAGCGAAGATGATATTTGGGCTTACTGTTTAAGATAAGTCGTCAATTCAATGACTAGACAAGGGGTGGGGCGATCATTTGGAGTGCAATCCTAGCGGAATTTGGGCGAATCGTAATTAAATAGTTTACATTTGGCCGCGCCGGAGGTGTTGCTGTCGCTCTTGTCAGAACCTGGTTGGATTATACCGCAAGACCCGATTTCAGTCTAGCCCGTCTGTTGTTTAGGAAACGTACGCGCTCATAGGCAACGGGGTCCGAACCAGCGCGGGGGATAAGCAGCTGCAGTTCTTGGTCAATCGAGTCTTTCTCCATCTCTACCAAAATACTACTCAGTTCTTGAGGTGTGTTTTCAAGATCAACCGGTAAATTTTTAAATAGTTTGGCTAGCCAATCGTAATGGGCGTGTCCCTTCAACCCCTGCATTAGCGCAGCAAACGATTGAACGCCTAATTCATGGAGTTGTTGGTCCATCCACTTAAACAATTCACCGTGCGGGGCTTGGAGCGCACAAAGCATAGTGTGTTGAGTGGGCGAGAGTAATTCCCACTGTTTCATATCATTAAACAAAATTTGCACGGCTCGGTCTTGACGACTGCTTGGACCTCTTCGCAGCGGTAAATTAGAGGCGTAGGAGGACCTTGCTTCACGGCTGTTGTAGTTTTTAGAGGCTTGGTAAGGTGTGTTTGACTTGCCTGTGTAGCCGGCGTTGGTCCTATTCTCTTTACCTTGAAAGTTATTACTGTCCTTGAATTTCGAGTAGCTATTTTTATCACTCTCGCTAGGACCCCAAAGTCGAATGAGTTCTTTCTCACCAATGCCCACCAGGCTTGCAATCTCATTTAGAAGTTGACTTTGTAAAACGCCCTGGGGTAACGCTTGCCATAGAGGTTTCGCAAGGGATGCAAATTGGGCCCGGCCCTCTGCCGTATCAAGATCACATCCCATCCGTGCGGATTCAATTAAATACCGACTAAGCGGGGTTGCATCGGATACAAAGCGCGTGAATGCATCATGTCCGTGCTCACGAATGTAGGAGTCGGGGTCGTGTTCTTTGGGTAGAAATAAGAACTTAACGCTCCTTGTGTCACTGGCAAAGGGGAGTGAAACTTCTAAGGCTTTTCGGGCGGCTCGCTTGCCTGCTGCGTCACCGTCAAAGCTAAAGACCACAGAGTCTGTAAACCGAAATAGCTTTTGAACATGTTCCGGGGTGCAAGCTGTACCTAGAGTTGCAACTGCATTTGGAAACCCCCATTGGGCCAAGGCCACCACATCCATGTAGCCTTCAGTAACTAAGCAGTATCCCATCGTTCGAAGCGACTGGCGAGCCTCAAACAGACCATAGAGCTCTCGCCCTTTTATGAAAACTGGTGTTTCAGGTGAGTTTAGGTATTTGGGTCCTGGTTGTGCCTGTGCGCCGGGTACTGGAATTACCCGTCCACCAAATCCGATACATTCGCCTTTTATGTTTCGAATTGGAAACATAATTCGGTCGCGAAAACGGTCGTATCTTTTCTCCTCGCCCTTGTGGTCTTGGTGTTCATCTGAGTTTGTGATGACGAGTCCGCTTTCCACTAGGAGAGGGCTTTGGTAGTCTGGAAATACGCTAGCTAAATTACGCCAACCTTCAGGCGCGTATCCGAGTCCAAAGTCTTTTGCTATCTCACCAGATAGACCGCGCTCTTTAAGATAGGTTACAGCTTTGGGGGAGTTCTTGAGCTGTTTTCTGTAATCCGTATTTGCTTTCTCAAGAATGTCCGTCAGTGTTTGAACGTGCTCCCTATGCTCGCCCCTTTTGGCACGTTCTTCTGGAGAGAGGGACTCCTCAGGGACTACCATGTTGTAGGTTTGTGCAAGGTCTTTTACTGCCTCTACAAAATTCATCCCAGCGTGTTCCATTAAAAACCCAATGGCATTGCCGTTCTTTCCGCAACCAAAGCAATGAAAAAATTGCTTGGTCGGACTCACTGTGAAGGAAGGCGATTTTTCAGAGTGAAAAGGGCACAATCCAGAGAAGTTTGCTCCCGCTTTTTTAAGCTGCACATGCCTTCCCACAATGTCGACTACGTCGGCACGGTTTAGTAACTCTTGGATAAAGGTTTGTGGTATTGACATCTTGGGTAGCATTGTATGCCTGCGCTGAAAAGCGGATTTTTTGAATGCTAAATCTTGTAGTTTGCAAAAGTGGTCTTGCCCTCAATGACTGCGACTATGTCGTTGTAGTTATTTAAAGAATTAGATGCGCTGCTCACATCAGGGGACAAGGTTGAGATTAAGGGCTGTGTGCTCAGCGGTAGGCTGTAGGCTATAGGCTATTTTGATTCGTAATTCAAAACTCTAATCCGTAACTCTTAAATTATTGATAGGAGGGTGCTTAGCACTTTTTTTTCCATCAACGTCCAAGCACAACACCTTCGCGCCTTGGATCTGCTCCGCCGCTGAGCCCCCCGCTTACTCGCTCAATCGCTTGTACACCACTTGTAAGCGGTGCTTGGCTAAAGCCTTGGCGTCGTGCTCTTAAAGTATTTAGCCACATTTCGTTGTATTGGTCTTTCTCCAAAACCAACTCACCGCTGGGTGTATTGAGTGCGAAATGCGCCAAGTTTATAGCCTCTTGAGGACTCATGCCCCATTCAAGCATGGCCCAAAGTGTCTGCGTTGTGAAGTGAATGATGGCGCTTCCACCTGGACTACCTAAACTTGCAACGACATTTTTGTATGTCCAATTCGATGTATCAGTCATAGTCTGCCTTGAAATAAGTTCCCTATTCTTATTGTCATTGTGGCCAAGACTATTAAGTGAACCCGTTAGACCTAAAACAAGGGTTGGCGACATAGATGATCTGGGTCTCTTGCCGGGACCAGGGCGATTGGCTATGAGGCGTCCACTCGCGTCTTGGGGCTTAAAACTGAAGTCCGTTAGCTGGGAGTTTAATAAAAATCCACCTTTTAATCCCCCCCCAGAGTTGACCATTCGCTTTGCCCCAAATGCACTCTCTATGGATGTCGTGAATGCAACAGCGATTCCGTGTCTGTCCATCACGCTGATATGACTTGTCCCGTGCTCGGGTTGATCCACCATGGAGCCTACTTTGAGATAGAGGTTGGGGTTCGTCAATTCAGTGGGAATACCGAATTCGGGGGACTCCATTTTTTTGTCCCCAATTAGTTTTGCACGTTCTTTCAAGTAAGGTTGGCTGATTAGGGCTTGCCAAGTTTTAGATTCATCAACCCTATCCAGGGTGCTATCAGACACATACCTTGCTCGGTCTGCTAGCGCAAGTCTGGCAGCTTCTGTATAGTAGTGAAGCCAGTCTGGGCCGTAGGGCAAATTTTCTGCGGGCGTGTAGCGTAGCATCCCCATAATCTGGGCCATCGCCAATGTTCCTGAGGCCGGGGGCGGAGCTCCGCAAACTTTAAATAAACTTTGCTCACCCCTTGAATGCGGTGACGTCTCAAAGCACAAAGGTTCTTTGATCACAGCTTTGTAGTTGCGTAAGTCCTCTAAACTCATTCGCTCCTCACTGATGCCATAATTAGGTGCGTTTACAGTATTAACAATCACACCCGCCCAATAACCTTTGTAAAAGGCCTTTGAGCCTTGATTAGCAATGTCAGTAAGTATCTTTGCAAGTTCGGGATTCTTAAGTATGTAGCCTACAGGCCACGGAGTGAGGTCTGGCTGGTAAAAGTAATCTCTAGCATATGCGTTTTGACTTAGATGTTTTTCTCTTTGGAGTAATTGAAAAAGGCGAGGGCTTACGGGGAAACCGTTCTCCGATAAATTAATAGCGGGTTGGATCAGGACTTTCCAGGGTAGTTTGCCGTAGTGCCTATGTGCTTGCCACAGCATTTCAACGATACCGGGTACACCAATAGCTCGGGGGCTGAGTTGAGCTGTCCTGAAATCTAGGGGGGCACCGTCACTGTTTAAAAAAAGCTTTTCATTCGCAGTAGATGGAGCCGTTTCTCGTCCATCAAACACGACAAGGCCTTTGGGGTGAGCTAACATCAAAAAACCGCCTCCACCAATACCGCTAGACTGGGGTTCGACCAGTGTGAGCACCATTTGGATGCAAATCGCTGCGTCCAAGGCGTTTCCACCATTTTTTAGAATTTGCAGACCCGCTTGGGCAGCGATTGGGTTTGCCGCGGCAACAGCCTCTTTGGGATAGAACCAACCTGGCTTGGGAGTCCACCCAGTTGCAGACTCAGAGGTGTAGTCTGTCCCCACATCTCGCACCTGCTCTAGGCTCTTTACAGGGTTGTAATCTTCCCTATGTACTGTGCTAATAAATTGTGAATTGGAACCACTTGGGTGTTCCTCACCCGTGAGCGCAATAGTGCATCCAAGGCTCGTCATCAAAAGACTAGCCCTCAGAGCTGAGAGGAGTAACTGTTGATTAAATTTAAACATAACCAAAACCATTACGTGTTAAGTGGATTAATTCTTGAGTTGACAAAATTTAATGAGATGTGAATTTAAGGAGCTATTCGAGAATATATTTGAGAATCTATTCGAGAAACTATTCAAGAAACTATAAGTTAAGTTAAGGTAAAGAATGCATTGAATTACCGAATGTTGATCTTGCGCGTTGATGCAGAGTTGCTTTCAAGCTTATTCTCTGCGAAAATAATCGGCTTACATATTTTTACACCAAGCATGAAAAACCTTAATAGATTCAGTCAATTTTGTCGTTCGCGGCTCTTTGCTAGTCTAATCCTGGCGGCGTTACTCGTTGGCGGTTGTGCAACGCATATCCCCTTGGGTACAGACAGTGAGGGAAGGGGTAGTAACAGTGATAGATTAGCTAATTCAAAGACTGAGAATCTTGGATCTCTCAATTCAATATCCAGTAATTTAACAGATCCGCTGAAGCAGTCGAAGAATCCCCCTAAATTTGCCTTAGTTCTCGGGGGCGGTGCAGCTCGCGGATTCGCTCACATAGGCGTTATTCAAGTTCTAGAGGAGTCTGGGATCAAACCGGCTATGGTTGTCGGAACCTCTGCGGGGAGTGTGGTTGCGGCCATTTACGCTAGCGGGAAAACGGGCGCACAACTCCAAAAGGTTGCCGATAGCATTGATCAATCCGCCATTACGGATTGGAACATCTCCATTCTCAAGCGTGGAATGATGAGGGGTGACGCACTAGAGCGTTTTATTAGGCTACAAACGGGGATTAAAAACATCGAGCAACTCCCCTTACCGCTTGGGGTTGTGGCCACGGACCTACAAACGGGTGAGGGCATTTTGTTTCAAAAAGGCGATGTTGGCACTGCGGTGCATGCATCAAGCGCAGTGCCCTCCGTCTTTGAGCCTGTAAAGATTGCAGGTAAGGAGTACGTTGACGGTGGATTGGTGTCTCCGGTACCCGTGCGATTCGCTCGTCAAATGGGTGCGGATATTGTTTTAGCCGTTGATATCTCCAGTGCACCAGAGGGAAATAAATCCGATGATATGCTCAAAATCCTTCTACAAACTTTCACGATCATGAGTAAGAGCATCAATTCATTTGAGCTCGCTCAGGCTGACATCGTGGTTAAACCTTCATTGTTAGGGGTTAGTAGTATTGAGTTTGCTAATAGGCAACAAAATATTGATGCCGGACGCGCTGCCATGAAACTTGCACTCCCAAAGTTAAAGGCACTTCTGAATAACTAACATGAGTGTAGTTAGTGTCATTAGTGTCATTGGTGTTGTTAACTTCAAGCAACTAAGTTAAGAGGGAACAAAATTCGTTTTTTTAAAACTGCGTTTGTTTAAAGCGGATTTCGTTTAGTCCTGAGAGGGCTTAATGTTTGACTTAAGTCATTAATGAGCGCTGTATCCATACGAGCCTCAACCAATCATGACGTGCAAGGTGAGAAGTATTGTTAATGTGCCCTAAGATTCGGGGCATGTCTTCTCAGCTTTATAACTCACTCAAGCCACTCGGTTTCATAATTCTTCTGGGCTCCCTCATTCTTGTTGAGGGTTGTTCATTTGCGCCTGTTGGTGAAAACAAATTCGATTGCAACCGAAAGGACAGTCCCAATGAATATTGCCGCTCAATTAAAGCAATCGAGCGCTCTACACAGGGTGAATTGCCAGAGACGCGTTATGAGAAGGAATTTGATATGCACGATTATGACCGTGCATATCAACTCGATTCGAAGGGGTCTCCTGCTCTCAAGCAGCAAACGCAGGGCGGCAAGCGTATTGAAGTTGAAAGATCTTTGAGTAATGCGGCGCAAAACAAAAATCCAGTTGAATTTCCACTCGGATATCCACTCGGATATCCAATGGGACCACTTCCCCTTCTTGATGGGGCGCCGGTTAGGATTCCACCTATTATTCAGCGAATATATATAAAGAGCTATGTAGATGCTGATGATGTATTGATTCAAGATCAAATCATCTATAAAGAAATCGCCCATTCAAAATGGACTGGTTTTGAGACTGGACTTGAGAGCGGATTGAGCAGGAGTGATGCTCAGTCCCTAAGAGGGGCAAACGGATCCCAACACCCAAAACCGCACAGGGCGCAAAGCGAGAGTGAGTCCTTAAATTCTCCAATCACAGGGGTGGGTGTGAAAAACGCAGTAACAACTTATACCCCTAACTCTTCATTCGGTGCAAGCGAAAAAGTGGATGCTAGAGCGAATGAAAGTTTTGATGCTGGATTGAATTTATCTCGTAATACTCTGGGCGCGCAGAGCACTCATAAACCTTTTAACAATCTCGCTAGCAACGCAAACCACACTGCAGATACTTCAAATTACGGCAGCGATGATGAGTACAGGAGACTTAACGAGTCGGTAAATGAGTCGGTAAATGAGTCGATAAATGACTCAGCGAAAGTGAACGGGAAAGAGGATGAATGATGTCTTGATTTGTGATTTTCAACTAATAGCCATTGGTGCTTTTAAAGGTCTGAGTTAGTTCAACTCATCTCAACTCAACTCAACTCAACTCAACTCATCTCATTACAGATCATGAAATTTATTTATTAATTAAAACCAGGGAAATTATGAAAGCATATCCATTTATCCGCAGTCTGAGTATGACCGTATTGGTACCCTTGCTCCTTATTGCGTTGGCGGGCACCATGAACAACGGCACGGCCCTATCCGCAAGCGTATTTGATACGGTTGTTGTTTGGTTAACAGATTTGGCCCATTCGACCTTCACATTAATGCTTGCCTTGATTGTTTTGGTTGTTGCCGGTTGGCAAATCGCCCACGGTGGTGGGTACAAAATGCTCGGACTGATATTGGCTGTATTGGCAGTCATGATACTTGGGCCGACATTTTTAACGACTATGGCAACAGCTATGCCCCCAGTATGAAAGAGCAAAGCGTAATGCAAGCTCACCCCAGTTTGGATTTTTGTTCCTTGTTGTGCTGCACTCCAGGCAAGTGTTTTGTTGAGCTTAGTTTTAATGAGCTTATTTTTATTGAGCTTACTTTTGAGTCAACACGTGTCACTTTTTAAAAACACGACTGAGTTGGAGGATATGAGTTCATTTCTTGCTATCCAAAGTTATAGCGCAGAGACTGGTTTGATCGTGAGCCAGCAAGAGGGAGGTAACTCATTTATAGGAAGGGTTTACTGCGCAACTCCGCTTGCTGGAGGCGGGGCAGAGTTTTCAAACTTAATCAGTGCAATATTTAAATCAGCCCCCGACGACGCTGTCATGCAGTTTAGTTTGTTGTGCACACCAGATGCATTTTTGCATTCGCGGTACCAAGCGGGAAAGACTTGTGGAAATGGGGCGCTAGGGGAGCTCACTCAAGCGCAATCTGCACTGTTTAAATCTGCACTTGAGCCGGGTGAACTCTTAGATTTGCCCGGTACAAACACCTTAAAACTCATTATTTCATTTAATATCCCGACATCCGCAGTTGGTAATATGTCGGCTGACACTTTAGATTCTACTCAGCTAGTTGTATTAAATGCAGAGATTCAAGACGAATTCTTAAGCGGACTCAAATCCAGTGGCTTTTGGGATGCAAGGGCTTTAGCGCCTGCTGAAGTTATCACTGTTTACAGGACATTTCATAATATTTACGCTCAAAATGAGTCTAACAGTGAGCCCCATAGTGAGCCTCATATCTTAGATCCCAACCTGCCTTTAAACCAACAAGTATTTACCAGCGCAGATATTTTAGATTTTAGGGATCCCAAGTACATGAGGATGGGTGAGGGGATATGGGGGAAAGCGGTATCTGCAAAGTCACTCCCCGAGATCGTTCAAGACGGGTTGATGAACCTAATCATTGGTGCACCACTTAATTCTGGCTCCGTGAAAGAGGGGGGCGGATTAAGGATTGCCACGCCGTTTATTTGGTCAACAACTCTAAGATTAGCAAAACAGGCAAAGGAGTCTAAGCGAATCCAGCGGGCAATATCATCACGAGTTAATGCCAAAAGCATTCCTAAGTGGTTGGATTTTGGTGCACAAAATGATTCCGTCATCGATGATTTAAGATGGATTGAGCAGGCCAGTTCGGACGGAGTGAATAAATATGTATTTGTGAGCGTGACAGGTTTTCTGTTTTCAAAAAATAAAGCGCAAGTAGACACTGCAAGCTCTAATCTTAAGACAACCCTAAATAATTTGGGTTTTGATGCAAGGGATGTCTTGATTAATCACGGGGTGAGGTGGGCGCAGGCATTGCCACTCAATTTCTCCGCAAAAATAGCCCATAAATTGGATAACGAAGCGTTGATGCCGGCCTCTAGTGCTGCCTGTTTATTGCCAATTTACGGAGACTACTGTGGAAATGCAAACACGGCGGGTGCAAATACGGGTTCTGTGTTTTTAACAAGGCGGGGGCGGGCTTATTACTTTGATCCTTTTGTGTCCGATACCAATAAGAACGGTATTATTTTCGCTGAGTCAGGCGCAGGAAAATCATTTGTCATGCAGTACATGATAGCCAATCACTTGGCAGAAGGTACAACTGTGTTTTTGTTTGATAACGGGAAATCGGCCAAAAAAACTTGTCTAGCATTAGGTGGTGAATACATTGAGTTTTCTATAGATCGGGGGCGTGATACATCCATTAATCCTTTCTCTGGTTTAAGCTCTCTGGCATTCAACGAGCAATGCGAGAACATCTGTGATTTACTGATTAAGATGTGCTATTTCCATGAACCCATACAACCCGGTTCAAGAATTGCAATGAATGAGGCTGTTAAGTCCGCATTTGCTCAAAAACAGGACTACACCGAAATTGAGAGCGTAGTTGAAGCACTCTCTAATATTGTTGAAAATTATGAGGCGGGTAACGGCGTTGAGCCAGAGTCGATTTCTGCAGCAAGGAACATGCGTGTGAGACTCAATGCATTTATTAAGAGTGCAACTAGGGGGCCTTTTTTTAAAGGGCAATCCAATTTAAACCCCAGGCACGCATTTACTGTTATTGAGTTGTCCTCACTTGACGGGGATCCCCATTTAAAGCAGTGCATTCTCTTCTTTGTTATGAATACGATTATGAACAGGATTAAGAGTAGATCGGGTAGAAAAATCATTTTCTTGGACGAAGCATGGCAAATCTTAAAAGACGAGACAGCGACAAATGCAGTGGAGGGATTTTTTAGAAAAATCCGTAAAGACAATGGTTCCATATGGGTCGTGACTCAGTCTTTAGAGGACTTGGTAGGTAACCCGTGTGGGGAGGTGATTATGAGTCAATCCCAGTGGAAGCTCATCATGAAGCAAAAACCCGAAGTCATCGATAAAAACTTTAAAACAGGTGCGATTTCAAGGTTCGCTGATGATCCGTTTTTTGTTAAATCCTTGAAATCGATCTCCACTGTGAAGGGTAAATACAGTGAGATATTAATAGTTGGGGATACGGCTTATGAGAGTGTTCGTTTGTATGTTCCTAGATTTGCGAGTGCTTTATTT